>NZ_JBNCAB010000062.1:0-41832 GCF_049805555.1 Burkholderia sp. DN3021
GGGCCAGCGCGCAGCGATCGTGGCCGGCACGTCGCGCGCGTTTGCCGTCGCGGCCGCGCTCGTCGCCGTCTGCATCGTGCTGGCCGCGCGCTGGCCCGGCGGCGCACCGGATGCCGTCGCGCGGGCCTGAGCACGTGCCGCCCGACTCCCTTCAACCGATCCCATAGCCGAGCGAGGAATCCATGCAGCATCGCTTCATCGATACCGTCCTGATCGTCGACGGTGCGTCGACGGCCGCCTATCTGGCGCCCGCGTTTCGCGCGTACGGCATCCGTTGCGCGCACGTGGTCAGCGACCCCGATTTGCCGGAAATCTACCGGAACCAGTTCGTCCCGTCCGACTACGTCCGCCAGGTCCAGCATCGCGGCGACATCGACGCGACGCTCGCGCAACTGAGCGACCTGCGGATCGGCGCGGTGCTGCACGGCCTCGACGCGGCGCTCGAACTCGCCGACACGCTGGCCGAACGGCTCGACGTGCCGTATCGCAATCCGCTCGCGACGTCGGCCGCGCGGCGCGACAAATTCGTGATGAACGAACGCATCCGCCAGGCCGGCCTGCGCGCACCGGCGCATTTTCACAGCACGTCGGTCGACGAAGCGCTCGCGTGGGCGCGCGCGCACGGCACGCTGCCGCTCGTGGTGAAGCCGGCTCGCAGCGCAGGCGTGGCAGGCGTGAAGATCTGCCGGACGCTCGCGCAGGTCGAGGCCGCCGCGCGCGACGTGCTGGCCACCCGTTCGCTGTATAACCAGCCGAACGACGACATCGTGATCCAGAGCTATTCCGAGGGGCAGGAATACATCGTCGATTCGGTGTCGTTCGAGGGCCGCCATCGCGTGGTCAGCCTGTGGGAAGTGCATCGCGACCGCACGCACGCGCCGCGGCTCGACAAGATGCTGGTGCTGAACCATGCCGACCCGCGCTACGCGCCGCTGCTCGACTACGCAGCCGACGTGCTCGACGCGCTCGAAGTACGCTTCGGGCCGACCCATCTCGAACTGTTCGACACGGCCGACGGCCCGACGATCGTCGAGCTGAACGCGCGGCTGCACGGCAGTCTCGATCCACGCTTGACGAGCGCGGTCAGCGGCGAAAATCACGTGTCGGCCGCCGTCGAAGCCGTGCTGCATCCGGAGCGGCTGTTCGGCGAAGCGGCCGCGCCGACGGATTTTCGCGGCTACTGCGGGCACGTGCTGCTGCTGTCGTCGCGCAACGGCGTGCTCGCGCAGGACTTCACATGGCAAGCGATCCAGGCGCTGCCGTCGTTCGTCGGGCTCAAGCAGTGGATCAAGGTGGGCGACACGCTGCGCGTGACCACCGACCTGCAGACGGCGCTCGGCACGGTCGGCCTCTACAGCCCGACGTTCGAGCGGCTGCTCGACGATTGCCGGCGCATCCGCGAAATCGAGGCCGATTTCTTCGCGGACGAACGCGCAGTCGCGCCGGCATAGCGTTATTGGCACCGCGCGCTCGCGCTCCGGCTCTCCGGCACTAGCGTGCGAGCAGCGCACCCGCCTGCCGGCCCAGCACCGCGCGCAATGCATCGAGTTCGGGCAGCGCGGGCACTTCCTCGGGCGTGACGAGGTAGGTCGTCACGCTGTCGAGATCGTCGAACGCGTGCGTGCGCAGTTCCTTGCGCGCCACGTGCTCGGTCGTGATCCGTTTCGGCAGGATCGCAACGCCCATGCCGGCCGCCACGCATCCAAGGATCGCGCCGAACGTGCCGAACGACGACACCGATTCGATCGCGAAGCCGCGCGCCTTCAGCCAGTGCTCGGCGACCGCCCGATACGGGCAGCCGTCGTGAAACGCCAGCAGCCGCACCGTGTTGTCGGCCAGCAATTGCCGGCGCGTGACCGTGACCGCGCTCGCCAGCACCATGTCCTCGGCAAACGCAGGCTCGTAACGCAGCCCCGGCCGGACGACCGCGCGTGCGGTGAGCGCGGCGTCGATCCGGCCGCGCAGCAGCGCGTCGGCCAGTTCCGGCTCGCTGCCGATCTGCACCGCGAGGCCCAGCGCCGGATCGTGCGCCTTCAATGCGGCGGCAAGAGCAGGCAGCCGCGTGGCCGCCGTGCTTTCCATCGAACCGAGCCGGAAGCTGCGCGCGACCGGCGTCTCGCGCACCACCTGCGTCGCTTCGTCGACGAGCCGCAGGATCCGGTCGCAATACGGGATCAGCCGGCGCCCCGCGTCGTTCAGCACCAGCCGCTTGCCGTGCCGGTCGAACAGCGGCGCGTCGAGCGACTCTTCGAGCTGGCGCAGCCGCGCGGTCACGTTCGACTGCGTGCAGCCGAGCCGTTCGGCTGCGCGCAACGCGCTGCCTTCCTGCACGACGGCCCGGAAGGTTTCGAGCAGAGGTATGTTCATATCACTTTCTCTTGTTACTGATCCAGTTTATATCATTTTACTTCGCACATCATCGGGATTAGCCTGACGGATATCCCGACCCAGCCGGCCCGCTTACGAGGAATCCGCATGCCATCCGCTGTCTGTTCCGGCTTCACCTCCGCTCGCCGTCGGCGCGCGGCTCGCCCGTGCGCGCGCTGATCGCCGCGCTGGTGCGGCGCGGCCCGACCGTGCTCGCGTGCGGCGTCGGCCTCGGGCTGCTGGTGCCGCCGCTCGCGGACATGGCGCGGCCGCTGATGCCCGTCACTGTGTTCCTGTTCGTACTCGGTACGCTGCTGCGCGTCGAGCCCAGCGCCGTGCGCGCGGTCGCGCGGCGGCCGGCCGTGTCGCTGCTGCTGCCTGCAGTGACGATGATCGTGTGCCCGGTCGCGCTCGGCATCGCGACGCGGCTCGCGGGCATGCCGTACGATTGGGTCGTCGCGCTGGTGATCGCGTACTGCGCGCCGCCGTCGAGCGGCACGTCGACGATCGCACGGATGCTGTCGCTCGACGCGAGCGTCGCGCTCGTCGCGACCCTTGCATCGATGGCGTTCGTTCCGCTTACCGCGCCGCTGCTGACAGCCTGGTTCAGCCACGATGCGGCCGTGTCGATCTCGCCCGTGACGCTCGCATTGCGGCTTGCGCTGCTGATCGGCAGCGCCGAAGGCGTCGCGCTGCTCGTGCGGCGGTTTGCCGGTGCCCGGCTCGATCGCTATGCGACACCCATCGACGCGATCGTCGTCGTCGCGCTGCTGGTATTCGCGCTCGGCACGATGGCCGGCATGCAGCAGTCGATCATCGACGCGCCGCACCGCGCGTTGACCTCGATCGCACTCGCGTTCGCCGTCAACGCCGGCTTCCAGATCGTCGCGTACGGTCTCACGCCCGGCGACGTCCGCACGCGGCTCAATGTCGCGCTGATCGTCGCCAATCGCAACGTCGGCCTGATGTGGGCCGCGCTCGGGCTCGCGGCCACGCCGACCATGGCGCTCGTGTTCACGTGTGCTCAATTGCCTATCTACACGCTGCCGCGCGTCGTCCAGCACCTGCTGCCGCGCCTCGAAGCGCAGCGCCTGCGCAGGCGCGCACGCTAGCCGGCACCGCCCCGCTCTCCCGTCCTCGATCAAGGATCCAGCATGAAGCGACTCATCGTGATCGGCGCACGCGCCACCGGCAGCAGCCTCGCGCTCGTGCGCGCCGCGCTCGCGCGCCAGGTGGCCGTGACCGTCGTCACCGCGCCCGGCCATCGTCTCGCCGGCGCGTTTCCCGACGGTGTCGAGACGATCAACCTCGAACCCGACGCCGGCCAGCTCGCCGGCTGGCTGCGCGCGCGTTTTCCGGACGAGATCGACACGCTGCGCGTGACGACCGCTCACGACACCTATGCGCGCACCGCCGCGTGGGTCGCCGACGCGCTCGGCCTGCCCGGCCCCGATGCGCGGCACGTCGCGCACGCGGTGTCGAAGTCGAACCAGAAGGCATTGCTCGCCGCGCACGGCATCCCCGCCGCGCAATTCGTCACCGGCACGCTGGGCGCGCCGGCTGCGCTCGCCGCCGCGGTCGACCCATTGCGTTTTCCGGTCGTCGTCAAGCCGTCGGAGGGATCGGCGAGTGACGGCGTCCGGCGCTGCGAGACTATCGCCGAAGTGCGCGCGCAGCTCGACGCGCTCGCCGCCGCGCGAGTCGATGCGCAGTCGCTCGCGACCGAGCGCGTCGTCGTCGAGGAATTCCTGAGCGGCAGCGAATACTGCGTCGAGTATTTCGACGGCCGCTACATCGGCGCGCTGCGCAAGCTGAAGCGGCATGGCGCCGGCTTTCTCGAACGCGGCTATACGTCCGAACTCGATCTCGATGCCGACACGCTGCGCGCGCTGATCGACGTCGGCACGCGCGCGACCGCGGCCGCCGGGCTCACGTGGGGGCCCGTGCATCTCGACTGCATCGTGCACGACGGCGTGCCGCACGTGATCGAACTGAATCCGCGCATCGCGGGCAGCTTCATTTGCGACATCGTGCGCGACGGTTATGGCTTCGACGTGGTCGACGCGTTGCTCGACAAGCTCGACGGACGGACGGTGACGATTCCCGAACTGTTCGAGCCGCACGCGTATGCGCGCGCCGAATTCCTGCTCGACAGCGATCCGGGCGCGTGGCGTTTCGCGCAGGCCGGCGAGATCGACGACGGCAAGGTCGCGATCAGCTACGGGCCGCAAGTGCTGCCCGATCGCGAACGGCGTGCGTTTCTTTATGTGCGTGTCGCGTTGCCTGTCGCGGATGATGCGGCGGAGAAGCCGGGTTCGTCGACCGATAGCCGCGACGTCGCGCAGCCGACGCCGGCCGGATAGCGCGTCGGACAGCGTGTCGTGACGGGAACGGCGCGTGCCCTCCCGTCGCGGCGACGGCGTTCCCTGCCGGCGGCGTGCAGCCGGTTCATCAGTCGTGTGGTCGAGCACCTGAACGAGCTGCCGGGCACGACGCTCAGCGCGTCGAGCGATACGTTGCTGGATCGGCGGGTGCGACGGTCTGAGTCGCGCTCATCTTTTTGCCGAACCCGGTTCGCGCACCTCATGCCCGCTGTTCCAGCTCCGCCGCGTCCGCGTTGTCGCGGGCCCGCCGGACCGGCAGCCGCACACAGAACGTCGTGCCGCGCCCGGGTTCGCTCGTCACGTCGATTGTGCCGCGATGGCGCTCGACGATGCCGTGCGATACCGACAAGCCAAGCCCGGTTCCCTGCCCGACCGGCTTCGTCGTGAAGAACGGATCGAAGATCCGCCGGACGACGTCGGGCGTCATGCCCGTTCCGGTATCGCTGATCGCGATCGACACCTGCTCGCCATCGCTCGACGTGCGGATCGTGATCACGCCGCGCTCGGGAATCGCCTGCGCCGCGTTGACCAGCAGGTTCATGAACACCTGGTTCAACTGCGACGGCAGGCATTCGACCTGCGGCAGGTCGCCGTAATCGCGCACGATGTCGGCCTTGTACTTCAGTTCGTTATGGACGACGTTGAGCGTGCTCTCGAGGCCCGCATGGAGATCGACCACGCTCCACTCGTCGCTGACCGGGCGCGAGAAATCGCGCAGGTCCTGCACGATGCGCCGCACCCGCACCGCGCCATCGATCGATTCGTCGATCAGCGTCACGATCTCGTCGCGGACGTAGTCCAGATCCGCGGCGCGGCCCATCGCCGTCAGCGCGTCGCGCGCGGCCGGGTCGAGCTGCGGCAGCGCCGCTTCATGCGCCGCGACCACATCGAGCAGGCTTCGCACCCATGTCTTCAACGTATTGAGGTTCGCACTGACGAAGCCGATCGGATTGTTGATCTCGTGCGCGACGCCCGCCGCGAGCTGGCCGATCGACGCGAGCTTTTCCGACTGCAGCAACTGCACGTGGGTTTCCTCGAGCACATGCAGAAGGCGCCGCTGCTCTTCCTTCTCCTGTTCGAGCCGTGCCTGCGCGGCCTTGCGCTCGTCGATCTCGGTCGCCATGTTCTCGCGCGTGCGCTGCAGCATCTCCGTCGTCTGCTCGTAGCGGTGCAACGCACGTTCGAGTTCCGCGGTACGCATTCGCACGAGCCGCTCGAGCGTGTCGGCCATCCCGCGCAGAAAGGTTGTGCGCGCATCGAAGCGGCTGAGCAGCAGCGTGACGATCAGCGACGCCATCGTAAACAGCGCGACGGTCGTCGCGAGCCACGGCGCGTCGATCCCGTTCGCCGCGCCGCATCGCGCGTCCGGCGCGAAATGGGCCGCCGCCATCCCCGTATAGTGCATGCCCGTGATGGCAATGCCCATGATGCAGGCCGCGCCGACGCGTTGCGCGGTCGCATGACGCGCCTGCCGCACGCGCAGCGCCTGCGCGATCCATAGCGCGGCAGTCGACGCGATCACCGCGATGCCGATCGATGCGGCGAACAGCGCGGGATCGTAGCGAATGCCGGGCTGCATGTGCATCGCGGCCATCCCCGTGTAATGCATGCTGGCAATCCCGCCGCCCATCAGCGCACCGCCCGCGAACTGCCGCCGCCAGCCCAGCCGTGCGCGCGTGACGACGTTCAGCGCGAAATACGACACGAGCACGGCAATCGCCAGCGACGCGCCGGTATCCGGCAGCGCATAGCCGAGCGGGATCGGCAGCGAAAACGCGAGCATGCCGACGAAATGCATCGACCAGATCCCGGTTCCCATCGCGGCCGCGCCGCCGCCCAGCCACGCACGCTTGAGCTTCGGGTTGTCGAGCAGCGAAATGAACGCGGCCAGGTCGAGCGTCGTATACGAGGCCAGCGTCGCGATCGCAAGCGATAGCAGGACGAGCGGGAGGTCATAGGTGCCGTGCATGATCGAGCGACCGAATCGGTGTGAAGGCGTTGCCGCCGCGCGATCGAGCGCGCGCAGCGTCCATCAGGCCATGTATCCTGCGTCAGCCGGGCGGCGCGCCTGCGTTGTGCGCCTGCGTCGACGCCGCCGCGCCGGCCAGAACGAGGATGTCGAACGGCGTCCCTTCCCGCGTCTCGAAACGGCGCACGAGCTCGATCTGGTGCGCCGACATCACGCTGCCCTTCGTCATCAACAGCACGCCGCGATGCGTGCGCAGATCGTCGGCGAGCTGCATCCCTTCGCGCAGCTGCGCGGACTTGATCTCCGCGACGGACGCCGCGATACCGAGACTCGCCGGGTCACGCATCAGCTCGATGCAACGTTCGACGATCTGCGGGTCGTATCGCACGCTGGCCTGCGAGCGCAACGCATCGAGCGCCTGTTCGACCGAATGCGGCACACCGATTTCGCCATTGCGCAGCCCTTCGAAATCGCGTGCGATCGCAACGATCCGCGAGCCGAGCGGAATCGCGTCGCCGGTCAGCCCGTCCGGCGTGCCGCGTCCGTTGAAGCGCTCGGACTGGTGCAGCACGATCGACGCGACCTTGTGCAATTGCGCGACCGGCGTCAGCACCATCTGCGCGCGCAGCGGATGCTGCTGGAACAGCCGGTGTTCGTCCGTCGTCATCCGCGCGAGCGGCTTGTGCAGCAATTCGTCGGGCAGCGACAACTTGCCGATGCCGTGCAGCAGCCCCGCGAAATAGACGTCCTGCGCGTGCAGCTCGCTCATCCCCGACGCCAGCGCGAGCCGGCGCGCGATCTCGCCCACGCGCATCGCGTGTCCGCCGGCGGTCCCGCAACGCAGCTCGATCATGCTCGCGCAGACCTGGACCATTGCCGTGAAACTGCTTTTCAGGTCGCGTTGCGCCGCTTCGAGGAACATCACGGTCTGGCCGAGTTCCTCGGTGCGTGCGCGCACCTGCGTTTCGAGTTCCGTGTTGAAACGGCGCAGCGCCTCGTTCTGCGCTTCCGTCAGCGCGGTCAGCCGGGCCGCTTCGCGGCGCAAGCGCCGCTGCTCCAGCGCCTGTTCGAGGGTCATCAGCAGATCGTGATCGTCCCACGGCTTGTTCAGGTAGCGATACACGCCGCCTTCGTTGACGGCCTGCACGACCGATGCGATATCCGCATAGCCGGTCAGCAGGATACGCATCGTGTCCGGGTACAGTGCCCGCGCGCGGGCCAGAAATTCCGCACCGCTCATGCGCGGCATCCGCATGTCGGACACGATCAGGTCGACCTCGGTCGACGCCAGTATCTCGAGCGCGGCCTCGCCGCTGTCGGCGGTCAGGATGTCGTAGCCCGCGGGTCGGAACACGCGCTTGAGCGCCGACAGCACGTTCGGCTCGTCGTCGACCAGCAGGATCGACGGTGCACGGCACGCGTCGTCGGATGCCGTTGCCGCTTCGGGCGTTTCAGGCAGTGCGTCGTTCGGCCCGTTTGTTGCGGATGTCGTCATAATTGGCCTCGGATCAATTATTCACACAATATCTCTCTGCAACATCGGCTTGTACGGCGCTTTCCTATATCGGGGGAAACGCTAATACGTCCTTTCGTGAACGCGAATGAAGAACGTCAAAAACATGAGTCGGTTGCACAACTGCCGTCGAGACCCATTCCGGTTCTTGCCAACCCTGCGTTTCGCGCATGGTCGACGTAACACGCCGGCACACCATCGCACTGCGGTGGGCGAACCATCGCCGCCATTTACGCGTCTTCGCTGCGGTGTTATAACGCGGTGTCGGAAAAGGCAGACTTGGTTTGGTAAGCCCAAGTCCTTTCGTTAGCGAAAGCTCTGGTCTTTGCCCCGTGCATGAGATCCCCACGACGAACATCCGACGCCGACCAGGCGTCCAAACGTTCGTCCGTGTGGCGCTCAACCTGAGAAACGCTCCGGTCGAACATCGACACAGGAGCAATTCATGCACGAGCACCATCAGGATATTTACGACGTCGTGATCGCCGGGGCTGGCCCCGTCGGTCTGTTTCTCGCCTGCGAGCTTCGCCTGTTCAAGCTGTCGGTCCTCGTGCTCGAGCGCGCCGAAACACCGCACTCTCCGTTGAAGCGCCTGCCGTTCGGCATGCGCGGCCTTTCGGCCCCCACCCTCGAAACGCTTGACAGGCGCGGGCTGCTGGACGAGGTAATCGAGGCCGGGCGTGCCGACCCTATCGCGGACAAGACTGCGACGATCGCGCACTGGAGGCAGCAGCCGCGCCGGCCCGCCGGTCATTTCGCCGGCATTCCGTTCCATCACGACGACATCGATCCCTCGAAGTGGCCGTATCGCCTGTCAGGCTCGGCCGACACCAGCATGGCAGTGGCAGTGGAGACACTCGAAACGGTCCTGGCTCGTCGAGCCGGCGCGACGGGATGCGAGATCCGGCGAGGCCTGAGCGCCGACGCATTCCACGAGTCGGATGGAGCGGTGACCGTTCATGCGGGTGGGAACACTTTTCGCGGGCGCTGGCTCGTCGGCTGCGACGGCGGCCGCAGTGCGATCCGCAAAGCCGGCTGCTTTGATTTCGTCGGTACTGGTCCGGAGTTCACCGGCTACTCCGTCGAAGTCGACATGGCTGAGCCGGACGCACTTCCCGCCGGCCGACACTACACATCGACGGGCATGTACACCTATGCGCGACCCGGCACGATTGCGATGGTGGAATTCGACGGCGGCGCGTTTCACCGCCTTCACCCCGTCACGCTGGAGCATGTGCAGGCGGTGCTGCGCCGCGTGTCCGGCACTGAAATCACGCTGACCAGGCTCAGGCAGGCTTCCACGTGGACGGATCGTGCCTTCCAGGCAACGACCTATCGGAACGGACGAGTGCTGCTCGCGGGCGATGCGGCGCACATCCACTCTCCTTTGGGCGGTCAAGGGCTCAATCTTGGACTCGGAGACGCGATGAACCTCGGCTGGAAGCTGGCAGCCACCATCCGTGGCGATGCGCCGGCCGGTCTGCTCGACAGCTATCAACAAGAGCGGCATCCGATAGGGGCACGCGTTCTCGATTGGTCGCGTGCGCAAGTCGCTCTTATGCGACCTACCCCCGGCACGCGCGCGCTGGAAGCGATCGTTCGCGATCTCATCGAGACCCGGGATGGCGCAACGTATTTCGCCGAGCGCGTCTGGGGTGTTTCGCTTCGCTACGATCTTGGCAGCCCTCATCCGCTGGTGGGCCGCAGCGTACCCGATTTCGAACTGGTCGACGGAACCAAGGCAGGCCGCCTGTTGCGCGACGGGCGGGGACTCCTGCTGGACTTCGATTCAGGCGCATCGCTTCAGGCGCTTGCGAACCGTTGGCGCGAGCGCCTCGCCTATGTCGCAGCCGACGCCAAGGATCGGTTAGGTGTGCGCGCTATATTGGTGCGTCCCGACGGGATCGTCGCGTGGGCATGCGAAGCCGCTCCCGACCATGAAGAAGTCGCCCACGCCATCTCGCGATGGTTTGGCTAAACCTGGCGTGCAGGTGATTCGCCTCGTCGATAGCAACGTCAGATAACCTTTTGGCATGCTTATCTCTCTTTCAGTGGGCGCATTCGGACAACCGCCCTATGGGTGTGCGGTAACCGGTTCTAATTCGACGCAACGGGCCTGAACGGCAACGGACGCCTGCTCGCGTCCTGACGATCGATCATCCAGCCTGGATAACAACTAGGCAGCGCACTCACGGCTTCAAGACGCGCAAGCTCGTCCTCGGTGAGAACGACATCGACCGCGCCGAGATTGTCTTCGAGCTGTTCGACCCGTTTGGCGCCGATAATGACGCTCGTGACATGCGGCCTGGCGAGCAGCCAGGCGAGCGCTATCCGGGCGACCGAGATACCGCGCGCGTCGGCGATGGCGCGCATCTCCGCAACGCACAGCCAGGCCCGATCAAGATCGACCGGCGGAAAATCGAAATGGCTGCGCCGCGAACCTTCTTCGGCTGGTGCCCCGGGACCAAACTTCCCGGAAAGCAAGCCGCCCGCGAGGGGCGACCAGACAAGCAGCCCCATCTGCTCGTCGATCACGAGCGGCACCAGTTCGCGCTCCACGTCGCGTCCGGCGATCGAATAGTAGGCCTGCAGCGTTTCGAAGCGCGTGGCATGAAGCGCCGCACTCAGTCCGAGCGCTTTACCGATCTTGCCTGCGCGCCAATTCGACACGCCGACATAACGAACCAGCCCCTGCCGCGTAAGGTCGTCCAGGGCCCGCAGCGTTTCTTCGATTGGCGTGACAGAATCGCTGGCGTGTATCTGGTAAAGATCTATATGGTCGACCTGGAGCCGTTCCAGGCTTCTCTGCACCGAATCCATGATGTGACCGCGCGACGCCCCCTGATCGTTGGGTTTCGGGCCCATCACGCCGGCTGTCTTCGTCGCCAGCACGATTTCGTTGCGTGGTACTCCGATGTCTTTCAGTGCCTGTCCGACGAGTCGTTCGGACTGGCCAAAGGAATAAATGTCGGCGGTGTCGATGAAATTGATTCCCGCGGCAAGCGCGCGGGCAATCAACCGGTTCGCGTCGTCCTGACCGACTGCGCCGATCGCCTTCCACATGCCCGCGTCGGCATTGCCACCCAGCGTCATCGTGCCGAGGCACAGCTCCGAGACATACAGGCCGGTGCGGCCGAGTTGCTTGTATTTCATGGCCATTCCTTTCAAGAGTGGCTGGATGACAGGTGGCGGCGTCCGTTTCGTCGCGTCGCGCGCGCCAGGATTTCAGTTGCGTTGAGCGTGTCCGGACCGAAACTGTCCGGCGATCATCGCGACGCGTGCGCCGTAGCGGCGCGCCGTCTCGAGATCCCCTGGCGACATCTCGTCAGGCGACGCATCGGCAGGCGTCTGCGCCATCGGCGCGATATAGGAGCCCATGCGATTCAGGTCGTCACGCATCGAAGCTTTCACGTTCGCCGGCTTGATATCCATGCTGACCCAGATGCCGCCGTGCTGCCCGGCGAGCAGAAAGAAGTATTCGAGCGTATTGAGCTTGTCGCCGTTGATACTCGCGCTGTTGGTAAAGCCGCCGAAAATCTTGTTTTGCCACCCGCCTTCGAACCAGGCTTTCGAGGACGCGTCCGCGAATTTCTTGAACTGCCAGCTGGGGCCGCCCATGTAGGTCGGCGAGCCGAACAGGATCGCATCCGCGCCGGCCAGCGCATCCCACGCATCCTCGGCAAGGTTTCCGTCGGTGTCGATTGCGACGAGTACGGCGCCGGCACCTTCGGCGACGGCTGTTGCCATACGCTCGGTATGCCCATAGCCGGAGTGGTAGACCACGACCGTTTTGATCGCAGAGGTATGTTGTGTCATGGCTGCTCCCTTTCGTTCAAGTTGTCCTCCGTGGACGACATGGGAAGCCACTCTACTGAGTCGTAACTGAGTTATAAATGATGACAAATTGAACGTTCCGTTACTCCCTGGGTGAACAATGCAAAACCTCGACGCGCTTTTGATCTTTGCCCGTGTCGCCGAAATGACGAGCTTCACGCGTGCGGCCGAAAGCCTTGGAATTCAGAAGGGGCGTGTGTCGATGGTGATCCGCGGACTCGAGCGGGATGTCGGCGTGGCGCTGTTGCATCGGACCACGCGGAGCGTGCAGCTTACTGAAGACGGACGCGCCTTTTATCTGCGCGCACGGGACCTGCTGGCCGAAGTACAGGAGTTGCAATCGATGTTCTCGGGTCATGGCACACCGCTGCGGGGCAGGTTGCGCGTCGACATGCCCACCGAGTTGGCACGAAGCGTCGTGGTTCCCGCCCTGCCGCAACTGATGGCGGCACATCCGGAGTTGGAACTGGAACTTTCCAGCACCGATCGGCGTGTCGATCTCGTCCAGGAAGGGTTCGATTGCGTGATCCGTCTGGGTCCGATCGTCGACGAGACGCTGATTGCCCGACCGCTGGGCAAGCTGCGCATGACCAATGCGGCGAGCCCGAACTATCTGGCACGGTACGGCATACCGCATACGCTCGACGATCTGCGCAGCCAGGGGCATCGGATGGTTCACTACACGCTGACACTCGGCGCCCGGCATGCCGGATGGGAATACCCGGACGGCGACGGCTATGCGTCGCTTCCGTTGCCGAGCGCGATGCAGGTCAACAGTGTGCAGACCTATCATGCCGCCGGGCTTGCGGGCATCGGGTTGATCCAGGCGGGATATTCGGCGCTCGCGCATCACATCGAAAGCGGCGCGCTGGTGGAGGTTCTGCCCGACTTGCGTCCCGAGCCCCTCGCCGCATCGCTCGTCGTGGCCCATCGGCGCAACCTGTCGCCACGCGTCCGGGCTTTCATGGATTGGATCGAGGGGGTATTGGAGCCGTATTTCGATTAACCGTCAGGTGTAGCGGCTCAACGGGGCAGAAAATGGCCGAACGCGGAAGTACGGGTTCGGCCCGGCAGCGAGGTATTCGCACGACAGCCGAACTCCGATAGCCGCCCCATGGACCACATTCAGAAGAAGATTTCGGCAAGATGCGCAGCTACGGTCAACGCCAATACGTGGTTGGCAGATGGCCGTCGTGAGGTGGTCGCTGCTCTTCGATCCGTCGCGCCGGCATTACGCTTGACGCGGTGTTTCAATGGGTGGTGTGCCGTCATGAAATAGCGCTTTCAGCTGTGAACGCAGCTCCGGCGAATCGGCATGCTTGTGAACCGCGACCGCATGCTGTACGGCCGCCTCGAGCAACTCGTTTTCGGAATCCGCGGATAGCGAAACGGAACAATTCATTTCGCTCGGGAATTCCCGGCAATCGATGTATTTGCGCGTCATGATGTCCTTCCTCATACGACAGTAGTCATGGGTCTTGCGTGGATGACCGCGCGGGATGCCGCGCGAAGCATATAGGCACGATTGCGCCTCCTTGTCGCGGACGAAATGACTTTGAAAGTATAGGTCGCGTGCAATGAATTCGCGGCAACGCATCGAAATTCACGACGTTCCGCGGGCGTCGCCCGCACGCCGTGCCGCAGGTGCCGTCTGCGGCCGGGAATGAAGCAGGGATGTAATCAACGGCCGACTACATGACTGACGAAATCCGCACACGAAAGTCCACGGTCCGGGCGGAAGCGACGTTTGAATGGCAGTCCGAAAGTGCGGGTCGATGGCCGTAGATGGCCGGGTGGCGTGCAGCGCTGGCTGGTACAGCGTGGCATCGTCGCTCCGGCGAAGTCCGTGCGAAAGGAGCGGATGCTGGAAAACCTGGCCGTCTTCGACTTCGAATTGTCCGAGGAATACATGCAGGCCATCGCCACGCTGGAGGCCGGCACGAGCAGTTTCTTCTCCCATCGCGATCCGGCGATCGTGAAGTGGATGAGCGAACGGAAACTCGGCCTCTGATGCGCAATCGCGGCGGCCGTCTGGCCAGTCAACCGTAATTTCGATTGGGTAGACTGCAGGGTCTCATCCTTGACCTTCTCACCGATTTTATGGCTACTGCACCGTCGGACAACGCCTCTTCCGAGTTCATTCCGGCCGACGTGAGGCAGACCGTCGTCACCCAAACATTGCCGTCCGCGCAGATCGGTATCAGTCGGCTGAAGACGGCACGAAGAAATATGGGCCGGACCGCGCCCTATGACCTCGAAGATGCCGATCTCGTCGTGTTGCAATTGCGCGCTTTCGGCGAACAGGAATTGTGGCTTGACGGACGTGCTGCTCGCTTCGTCCCCTACAACGCAGGGACCGTGACGATTCACGACCTCGACCGCAGGTGGGTGGCGGATCTGAAAGGGGCGTTCGACTGTCTCCACTTCCATCTGCCTCGCCGAACGCTGGAGGAAACGGCCGATGAAATCGGCGGCCGGCGACGACCGCAGCTTTATTTGCCGCCGCACTTGAGCGCAACCGACCCGATCGTCCATCACCTCGGACAATCATTGCTGCCCGCGTTGGCGCAGCCCGAGCATGCGTCGCAACTCTTCATCGATCATGTCGCGCTCGCTTTCCAGACGCATATCGCACGTCAGTACGGCGGTATCGGCGAGCGGCGGGAAAGGCAGACCGGCAAACTCACGCCGTGGCAGGAGCGTCAGGCAAAAGGACTCCTGTTCGAACACCTCAACGGAAAAATTTCGCTTGTCGATGTGGCGAAAGCCTGCGGTCTGTCTCGCAGTCATTTCGTCAAGGCCTTTCATCAGACCACGGGACTGCCTCCGCATCGCTGGCTGATCAATCAACGCGTAGAGCTGGCAAAAAAGTACATGCGCACGTCCCCCATGCCTCTGAACATGATCTCGGATTTGTGTGGCTTTGCGGACCAGAGCCATTTCACGAGGACATTCATGCGCCTGACCGGTGTCACACCTCGTCAGTGGCGTGCGGACAATCGTTGATTTAAGCACCGCGATACTAACTACTTCCGCGTCGCAATCGCTTTGTCCCGTGCCGCCTGCATTGCGCACGCTCCCTCGATAATCGCCGCCCTGTTCCGCTTCACTCCCCTGACGCGACATCAATCTCGCGGACGATTTACCGATAGAACCAAAAGTTACCGTTCGTTGCAAAGATGCCCAAAATAGTAGGCTGAAGCGACGCTATTCTTCGGTTACCCACAATAACACCCATGGGGGGTGACAATGAATAAGCTCTTTAAAAGTGCCCTTTGCGCTGCAATCGTGCCGTTCGTTCTTGCCGGCTGCGGCGGCGGAGACGACGGCGGCAGCGTGCAGAACGGCACGCTGCATGTCGCGATGACCGATGCACCGTCGTGCGGCTTCGATCATGTGTTCGTCACCGTGTCGCAGGTGCGCGTGAACGCCAGTTCGAACGCGGGCGACAACGACGGAGGCTGGTCGACGATCACGCTGCCGACGCCGCAGAAGATCGACCTGCTGTCGCTGACCAACGGCGCACTCGCCGATCTCGGCCAGACCGCGCTGCCGGCCGGCCAGTACCAGCAGGTACGCCTCGTGCTCGCGCAGAACCAGGGCAACACGCTCGCGAACTCGGTCGTGCCGACGGGCGGCAGCGAGCAGGCGCTCGCGACGCCGAGCGCGACGCAAAGCGGCTACAAGATCATCTCGCCGTTCACGGTCCAGCCGAACACGCTCGTCGACCTCGTGCTCGATTTCAATGCGTGCAAATCGATCGTGCAGCGCGGCAACGGCACCTATGCGCTCAAGCCGGTCGTGACGGCAACGCCGACGGTCGTGAGCGGCGCGATTTCCGGCTACGTCGCACAGGCCGAAGCGGGCGCAACGGTCTATGCCGAGCAGCGTGGCAAGGTCGTGCGCGGCACGGTGGCCGATAGCAGCGGCAAGTTCGTGCTGTCGCCGCTGATCCAGAGCTCGACGCAGGGCAATTACGACGTCGTGATCGTGCAGAACAACGTCGCATCGGGTGTCGTCCGCTCGGTGCCGGTTGTCGTGAACGCGAGCACGGCCGTGTCGACGTCGAACCTGCCGATCACGCTGCCTGCTTCGACGATGAGCACGGTCAGCGGCACGGTGACGGCGAGCGCGAACGCGCTGGTGCGCGCACTGCAGACGATCGATGCAAACGCATACGAGATCACGTCGATCAACGCAAACCTGGACACGGGCGCGTACGCGCTGTCGGTGCCGACGGCCGCGCCGATCGTCGGCACGTACTCCGGTTCGCTGCCGGTCACGCTGGCTGCGGCGCCGGCGTCGGCGGGCCAATATACGATCGAAGCGGACGCAGCGTCGGGCGCAACGCAATCGACGAACGTCAATGCAACGACTAGCCAGACGAACGTCAATTTCAATTTCTGACGGTTCAACGGCATAACGGAAAGGGCCGAACGGCCCTTTCCCCTCAACGGGAGAACGAAGTGAAAAAAGGGGTTATCGCGTTGCTTGCTGCGGCGAGCATGATCGGTGCACTCAGCGGCTGCGTGGCTTACGTTCCCGGTCCGCCGGTAGTGGTCGCGCCGCAAGGTGGTCCGGGGAACGGTTTCTGTCCGCCCGGACAAGCGAAGAAAGGCAATTGCTGATACGAGGCCCGCACATCGCGGGCCTTTCTTTTATCCGCTGTGCGCCGATGGACCGGATCAGAGCCGCAGATAAACTCGGGAAGCCAAAGCAGCTTTACGTCTGACCGATGACTATCCTGTTACCCGATACACTGCAAGCCACTCGCGAGTAATGCGGCAGTACCTGCGGCCTCTCCGACAAGGCTCGGCGCACAACCTACGCCAAGACCTAAGCTCACCCTTTTGGGGATCGGCCGGTACCGCCGCCGGCTGCCGACGTCTGCGAGAGGCGACCGCCGCCCCACTCCGGACTCTCGACCCAGTACGAAATCAGCGGCTGCAAGCAAGTGCGGATTCAATCCGCCCATGCCGCATTCGTGTTTGTCGACGCCTCGTCACTTCCTATCGTCCCGGGCAGCGGCGGTCTCGTGCGTTTGCGGCAATTCTTGTGGACCGTCAGTCCCCGGGGGGGCGTACCGTCACATCGCCGACGACCACTCCTCTAAGCCCCTCCCGTAGCGCCGCGACATTCTCTACGCCGTTCAACTGCTCGAACTCCCGCTGCGCTTCCCGCCATAGCGGGGCCGCTTTTTTGTGCAGGCGCCGTCCTTCTTCGGTGAGCTCGACAACGCGGCTTCGACCGTCCGTGGGCGAGGGCTTGATCGCGACGAAGCCGTCGCGCTCAAGGAAGCCAACCATCTTCCCCATCGCCGTCCGTTCGATATCGAGCCGTTCGGCAAGAGCGTTGACCGCGGCACTTCCCACCTCGTCCAGTGCGGCCAGGGTGAGGAATTGCGTAATGCGCAGGCCCGCCGGCTCGAGATGGCTATCGTAGAGGCGGGATATCTGCCTGCTCGCCTTCCTCACTGCGAAGCAGTTGCATTGATCGATTCCAAGCGGCTGGTCGAACGGCAACATCTGGTTCCACTCCTCATTTCTTTTGATTGCCGGAATGCTACGCGCACGCGCGAAGGTACGGCGGTATCTTTCGATGAAAGTCGACACTGAAAACGTTGGCGCCCCGGCAATCTGCGCGCCTCAAGTCTCGCCCCCGTAGCCGACTCTCGTCATCTGCGGCGTTTAAAGCCCTTCCGGCGGAGTAATGTAGCCCGGCACCTCAGCCGCTAGCGTACTCTTTAGCACCGCTGTACCCTCGTCGGCCATAACCTCGCTCTTGCCGGCGGCGAGAGCATCATAGGTCCGCCGCACAACATCCTCGGGGCTGGCTTTAGGCACGTCAATGCCATTGGTCAGGTCGGTATCCACGAATCCGACGTGCAGGCCGAGAACCTGGATGCCACGCTCATGCAGATGAAAGCGAAGCTGGTTCGTATAACTCCATGCTGCTGCCTTTGACGCCGCATACGGCGTCAGATACGGCCGCGGAAGCCACACGATGTCGGAAAGCACGTTGATGATCGCCGCATGCCGCTTGGCCGCCAATATCTGCTCGAAGGCCTGCGTGACGCGCACTACGCCGTAGTAGTTGGTATCGAACATGCGAGTGGATTGCGCTTCGACGTCGGCCGCCATGGGCCCGTCGATCAGCGCAGCTATGCCCGCATTGTTGATCAGCAGAGTCGTATCCGCCGCCTGTTTCGCAGCTGCAGCGATCGACGCCGTATCCGTAACATCGATCTTGACCGGCACAATGCCCGGCTCTTCAAAGCCATTCGTGTTGCGCATGCCCGCGTACACTTTCGTCGCCCCGCGACGACGTGCCTCTCGTGCAAAAGCCAGGCCCAGGCCGCGATTGGCGCCGGTGATAAAGACGGTGGCGTTCTTGATTTCCATGACAAGCTCCTTTTTTAAAGCCGCGCGCTCCGGGGAGATGCATCTTCCTCCGCTGGCCTGCGGGCGCCTGGTTCAAAGAAAAAGGTTTTCCGGAAGCTGCTTTGAAAGTGCCACCCGCAGATGGGCAGCGAGAGTCAGCACAGCGTCAAGCGGGCTCATCCGTACGCTAACGCGCGGCACTGATCCGTCGGAGTTGTGGTCGACGACGACGACCGCACTCAGGTTCTCGCCGCTCGTCAGAACGGCCTCGTACTCGAGAAAGAGCCGCGAACCGACAGCCTGAACAAATGTGGGCGTCTGCGAGGCGTAGAACGTTCCGACGGTGTTGACTGCCAGCCGGATTTCGTCGCGCCCTGATACGGGGCCACGCAACACCGAGCTGACCAACTCTGCATCAGTTGTTAGATCGTCCAGAAACGGGTGACGCTCGTCTTGAGTGTGTGCCATTTTCAAACCTCGACTCGTTTGGGGTTGTGCTCACGCGAATACGGCTCGATTCCGAGTGACGAACTGCTGGACCGAGAGTGGCGGCTTTCCGGTAATTTTCTCGATGACATCGTTGGTACCCGCGAAGACGCCGTCACGGTAGTTCTGAGCAACCTCGACCAGATGCTGCGTGAGGAACGGTGGAAATTTGTAGAGATTTTCCATCTTGATCCGAAACTCCTCGATGGAACTTGGCTCGTATTCGATCCGGGCTCCGAGAGCCTCACTCATCGCCGCGGCGATCTCGGCATGGTTCATCTCGACGGGACCATGGAGCGTATAGATCTTGCCCTCGTGGCCTTCGGGATTGGCCAGGACATGGGCGATAACCCGCCCCTGATCATCAGTGGCGATGGGTGCGTGACGGCCATTGCCAAAGGGAAATTCGATCTTTTTCCGGGCCCAGATCTCCTTCGCAAAATGCGGATAGACGAGCCAATCGGCAAAGAACGTGGGGCGCAGATGTGTAGTCGGAACGCCCGACCAATCGAAGACCCGCTCGGAAACCCAGTGATCCTGGGCCGCGTGGCTTTTCGACTCCCGGCGCGCGGAAATCTGCGACATGTTGACGATCGCCTTGACGTCCGCCTCCTTTGCGGCCTGCGCGAAATAAGCTGCAGCCCCGATGATTCCTGGCGCGATCGGATGGAGAAAATAGGCCGATCGGATTCCTTCCATCGCTGCACGGATGTCATTGATGTCGGTGAAGTCTCCAACGGCGATATCGACTCCGCGCTGCCTCAGGGCGGCTGCCCGATCGTCGTCCGTGCGCACATATGCGCGCACGCGCCTGCCCATCTTGAGCAATTCGTCGATAGCGATACCTCCGGTCCGTCCGGTTGCACCGCTCACAAGTATTTCGGCCTGGTTCATGGCTTGGCTCCATTTGGAAATAAGAGCATATGCTCTCTTGCAGCCAAGATAGGAGCATATGCTTCAATTGTCAAGGCATTCTTTTCTTGTCTGCGCTGGACGCGATGTCGCGCCCCCTGGGAACGCTATGCTTTATCGGGCCGAAGGCATTGGGGGGACGGATCGACGGGCTGTCTGGCTACCGCCATGCCCCGAAGTTGCGGGCAAAGCACGTGAGCCTCGCGCACGGCGACAGCCGGACGTCCGTTATGGCCGACGACGCAACGCACATCGTTCACGGTCGAACGGCGGTTCACAGGGGCGGAGCGGACGCACGAATATCCACGTGGCGGCCTGGATGAATGGCGCTTCATGGCCTGGAAGCATCACCGTCATATAGAATGGTGCGCTTTGCCCGTACTCCTATGTGGTTCAAAAATCTTCAGCTTCATCGTCTTCCGGCGCCTTGGGCCGTTACCCCCGATCAGATGGAAAAATGGCTGGCGCCCCACGCGTTTCAACCGGGCAGCAGCGTCGAGATGCAGACCTTCGGATGGGCGTCGCCGCGTGACGACGGCGCGCTTGTGTATTCGATCAACCGGCAGATGCTGCTGCTGTTTCGTGCCGAAAAGAAGCTGCTCCCGGCGTCGGTCGTCAATCAGGTAACCAAGGCCCGGGCGCTTGAAGTCGAGGAGCAGCAGGGCTTCAAGGTGGGGCGAAAACAGCTGCGCGAACTCAAGGAGCAGGTTACCGACGAACTGCTGCCGCGCGCGTTCACCATTCGCCGCGATACCCGCGTGTGGATCGATACGGTGAACGGCTGGCTCGTCATCGATGCGGCTGCACAGGCTCTTGCCGACGACGTTCGCGGCCTGCTCGTCAAATCGATCGATCAGTTGCCGCTCGCCGGCGTTCATGTGGCGCTTTCGCCGGTCGCCGCGATGACGGATTGGCTGCTGTCCGGCGAGGCGCCGGGCGGATTCACCGTGGACCAGGACGCCGAGTTGCGCTCGAGCGGCGAAGGCGGCGCCACGGTGCGATACGTCGGCCACGCGCTGGAAGCGAACGACATGCGCCGGCACATCGAGGCCGGCAAACAATGCATGCGCCTCGCGATGACCTGGGATGACCGGATCTCCTTCGTGCTGACACCGTCGCTGACGATCAAGCGTGTCACGCCGCTCGACGTGATCAAGGAGGCGACGGATCCCACCGCGCAGAACGACGATGAACGCTTCGACTCGGATGTCACGCTGATGACGGGTGAATTGGGGCGGATGCTGACCAGTCTCGTCGATATCCTGGGTGGCGATCAGCACGACTCGATTCATAAGGCGGCGGCAGCCTGAACTCCGTCGGCGGTCGAGGATCATCGCGCCGCGACGGCGAGGCTTCGCGCTGACGCGACATTTCGAGGAGGACCGTCGCCGCCCTGGCGGCGGGTCGCGGCTGGGCGCTCGCGACTCGGAGCGACCCTTCTCGTCAAACTTCCAGATCCATCGACCGCGCGACCTTAGCGCCACCTCCGGCCATCAATCGCGAAACTTTGCCGTCGTCAATGTCGAGCACACTTTGATGACGTCTGGAGACGGTGGTTGCATCAGTCGCTCCTGTCCGATGACGATCTCCCGGTCTTTGATATGCCCATGTTCATGGAGAAAGCACGCCAGAGGGCCAGCGGCCGTTCGTGCCGCTGATGCCTCACTGATGCCAGATCGTGGCGCGAACATACGCGCCGCGCTCGCAACCGAGATCGAAGGCGCCTGCGGGAACATAGGTGTTTCTTTACCTCTTTCGCGACAGATAGAGTGTGGGCCAGTCACCGGGCCCAACACCACCACAGGTATTCTGCTGCGACGCAGCCGAAATCTGAAATGCCTGACCATCCCAGATCCATTCGGCCCGAAAACCGCAATCAGCCAGCCCGCGCCCCTTGGCAAAAGTCGATAGGACGCCAGTAGCAGGGTCAAAGCTCGGTTCGAACAGTGAGGAGTCTAAAACTTCCCCCGCAGGATCTCTCAGCTTGATGGGCTCCGGTGCTCCTCCACCAATGCGCGGCGCGATAAACACGTCCGATGATCCTTGGTAGGCTCCCTGAATGCATGGGAGAAAAACCAACGCCTTCTGTGTGTTGAGCGCATACGCCGCTTCTTCGAGATACTTTGACGCATTGTTCTCGCAACTACTGGCGTCCCGGATATGTTTCGTGCGCGTGATCAGGCTCTTTTCCTCTTGATCGGGCAACTGCGAAACGATCTTCCGTGTCGGTACGACCGGTAGTGACGGTGCGAGTGTGACTCGGGAGGCCGGTGCAGGGCCCTTGCGGATCAGTGCGGTAACACCCCCGATTCGTCCCTGTCGATCATCGATGCGCAACAGCGCGGCGACCATGCAATCGAGAGGAATATAAGCGCTTGCTTCCGAACCGACTTGAAGCTTTGTGCCATTGCGAAGCCGGGATACGAAGGCTGCCACGGCCGCCGGCCGCGTTGCCGACAAAGTCGCCACATTATTGGCGTAGTCGACACGCCAGGCCGACTCGTCCAGCCGCAGTGGCTCTCCATCGACACGCAGGTCACCGAGATCGATGCTGTCGTTGGTTACGACATTTAGCCGTGCTTCGAGCGAGCTGCTTGGCCCGGCCGCGCGAATGAAGCGCAAGTCTGCGCTGGATTCGCCACCGTCTGCGAAACCCTTCGCCTCGCAGGTCAAGCTCAACGCCGTAGCCAGACGGCTCAATGAGCGTCCGCGAAAGACACTAAACTTCGATACACCGGCTGAGCGATTTCATCAATTCGTTGCATCGACGGGTTGAATCCGCAAACATACAACAGTCGCTCGCGCGACGTCAGCTTCGTCCGACTATCGAACGCGCGCGCTTTTGATCCAACGCATCCTTCGTTTTGGCGCACCTCGCTACCCACTCATGCTGCTTCCGTTAACGCGAGGTAAGCCCTTGTGAGATACTGCATTGGAGGCCTTTGCCGCTGTAAGCAGCTTCTATTGTCATGAAGAAAAATGGAACATCTGTCTGAAACACTCGATATACAAACGATACGCGTTCCCGCAGGAACGATTGCATTGAGGGACGACAGAATTGGCCGTAGATGGTCTGTCGACCTACCGCACTTTTTGATCGGCCGCTATCCCGTCACTCAGGCGCAATATGCTGCGGTAACCGGACAATGGCCATCGTCATATGTCGCCGCGCAATGTCCAGTAGTCAACGTATCCTGGATTGATGCCGCCCAGTTCTGCAACATGCTTTCAAAGGCGGCCGGCCTTCTCGACTGTTATGAATTTCATGGCGATGGAACGGGGGCTTCTCTTGTCCCAGAAAGTAACGGCTATCGCCTGCCCACCGAAGCTGAATGGGAGTACGCTTGCCGCGCCGGAACAAATGGTCCGAGATACGGCAAACTCGGCGATATAGCCTGGTATAGAGAAAACTCGGGGGGGCACACGCATGAGGTGGGTCAAAAGCAAGCAAATGACTGGGGGCTTTTCGACACGCTAGGAAACGTTTGGGAGTGGTGCGCCGATCTATACGACCCAGAAGTCTATGGTTCGTATCGCGTGTTTCGTGGCGGTGGTTGGGCTGATGCCGAACGAGGCTGCCTTGCTACGAATCGACGTCGTAGCCATCCGACATTTGCAATCGATGATCTTGGCTTTCGGGTTGCCCGATCGCTTGACGCTCGTGATGGGTAATCGCGAGCACATCCGGCTTTGTCGACCAGCAGTGTTGGACGAATCTGGGGCTTGCCCGACAGCGGGCTGTTGAAGCACATCAAGTAGCGACGCGACCGAGGGAACATCCGTTATCTAAGTGCGGATTCAGGCGCTCAGCCATTGGCATGTGAGCCGGTAAAATCAGTCCGTCAACAGGTGATCGATATATGCGGCCAATGCCAGCCGCACGTTCCGATGATCGTTTGCCGACATGCAGATGAAAAATTCCCGGCAAGCCCACTCGTTGGTCAGTCGAATAGGCCGTCAGCCCATAATCTGCGCGCCGGGCACATGAGCAATCAACCACAGACGCGCCGCTCTTACGGCAAGATGGAGTGGCCTGCGTTGCTGCGCAAGCTGGACCGCATCGACCCTTCTTGTCGCCGCTGAAAACGCGAAAGCCCGGTGCAACGCCGGGGTTACGTAAACGGGCCGATGCAATCGCTATCAGGCCGACGATGCCGCCGACGCGTTGCTGCCCGCGCGGCGACGGTACAGCCTGAGCGTCGCGCACAAGCTGCAGAGCGCAGCGAAGCTCAGCCAGTAGCCTGGTGCGGCCTTGTCATGCAGGACCTGAATCAGATACGTCGATACCGCCGGCGTAAAGCCGCCGAACAGCGCCGTCGCGAGACTGAACGCCAGCGAGAAGCCCGCGACGCGCACTTCGACCGGCATCACTTCGGTGAGCGCGGCGACCATCGCGCCGTTATACATGCCGAAGAAGAACGAGAACCACAGCAGAACGATCAGCATGCGCGCGAAGCTCGGTGCATCGGAGAGCCAGGACAGCGCCGGATAAGACGTGAAGATCGCCAGCATGGAAATGGCGAGCAGCAGCGGCTTGCGGCCGATGCGGTCGGAAATTATGCCACCGATCGGCAGCCAGACGAAATTCGATGCAGCCACAAGCAGCGTGACCATCAGGCTGTCGGAGGTGGACAGCTTCAGCACCGACTTCCCGAAGGTCGGCGTATAGACGGTGATGAGATAGAAGGTGGTGGTGGTCATCGCCGTCAGCAGCATGCCGCCGATGACGGTGCGCCAGTTGCCGAGCAGTATCGCAAAAATCTCGCGCGCCTGCGGATGATGCCGCCGCGCTTCGAACGCTGCGGTCTCCTGCAGCGAACGGCGCAGCATGAACTGGAACGGCACGATCGCGCAGCCGATGAAAAACGGCACGCGCCAGCCCCATGCACCGATCTGCTGCGCGGACAGCCACTGGTTCAGCCCGTAACCGATGGCCGCCGCCAGGACGATGGCGACCTGCTGGCTCGCCGACTGCCAACTCGTGTAAAAGCCCTTGTTATCGGGCGTCGCCATTTCCGCGAGATAGACAGACACGCCGCCCAGTTCCGCGCCCGCCGAGAAGCCCTGCAACAGACGCCCGAGCAGCACGAGCGCCGGCGCGAGCAGGCCGATCGTCGCGTACCCAGGCACGCAGGCAATCAGAATGGTGCCGCTCGCCATGATCGACAGCGTAACGATCAGCCCGGTGCGCCGTCCGACCTTGTCGATATACGCGCCGAGAAAGATCGCACCGAGCGGACGCATCAGAAAGCCCGCGCCGAACACCGCGAAGGCGAGCATCAGCGAGGCGAACTCGCTGGTGGACGGGAAAAAGATCTTCGAGATCGATGTCGCGTAGAAGCCGAACAGAAAGAAATCGAACTGTTCGATGAAATTGCCGCTGGTCACGCGCAACACGGCGGCGGCCCTCGTCATGGGCGAAACGCCGGAGGTAGCGGCGATCGATTCTGTGCGGTTCATTGCGTCTCCTGCTTCTTATCTATAGTGACGGGCGCCCAAGGCGCCCTAGTGACTGCTAATCCGAACTGAGGCTCAGTGTGTTGCGTTGCCGCTTCTCTATCGACGATTTGAGCAACGCCGCCGAGCGGAAGATGCCGTGCGCGAACTTGCCGTAAGGCAGCGTGGCGAACAGCGCCATCACGATGCCAAGATGAATCGCGAGCAGCGACGGCATCGCCGAGGTCGTGCGGAGCGCGAGCAGCGTGAGACCGGATGCGCTCGTCAGAAGCAGGAGCGCGATGAAGCCGCGGTCCATCGGACGCTGACGGGCATCGCCCCGCTCCGGAACGCGTTTCAGGTTCAGCCACAGCAGTCCCGCCGCCCCCGCAATCAGCCCAATGCCGCCCGCGGTTCCCAGCAGCACCGGCACGCTCAGAAACGGATACGGCGCTTCCAGACCAAATGCATAGTGATAGAGCGTCGCAACTGCGGTTGCTGCAAAGCACAGCATGAAGCCGTAGAACGTCAGGTGATGGAAACGACGCCGCGCCAGTGTGAAGGCATCGCTCTCTTCGTTGCAGCCGTCGCCGTGGCCGCCGTCCAGGTACTTGAGCGTCAGCGCGTTCTTGGCCGCTTCCGCGACGGCTGGCGCGCTCGCCGTTCCTGCCGACACGTCGCGCCAGAAACGCGTGACGCCCACGCCGAGCGCGAGAATGGCGAACAGGAAAACGATGCCAAACATCGCCGCGAGCAGGTTGTGCGGGAAGATCGCGTAGAAGTTCGCTGGCGCGACATCGCCCGACAAGCCGCCGTGTAATGCCGTACCGAGCAGCAGAAACAGCGCGAGTCCGGCCGCCAGTGCCACCGACAAAGTCAGGCCGTTGCGTTTGTACAGCGCGCCGAACGACGCGGGAAACGCGTATTCGGTGTAGGTTTCGAGCCGGACTTCGGCCATCGCTTTCGGCACGTTCACGCCGAATTCGTGCGGCGGCGCGTATTGGCACGCGTGATAGCACGCGCCGCAGTTGTGGCAGAGATTCGCCAGATAGTTGACGTCCGACTTGCCGAATTCCAGGCGGCGCGTCATGGCCGGGAACACGGCGCAGAAGCCTTCGCAGTAGCGGCAGGCGTTGCAGATCTGCATCTGTCGTGCCACTTCGGTTTCGCCGGCGCTCATCGGCACAATGGGGATCACGCGCGCCGTGCTGCCGTGCGACGTTTTTTTCGTATCGACCGATAACGCCGTGCGCATGCGTTCGGGCGCGAGCGGGTCAGACTGCTGCACTGGTTGCCTCCGTCGTTTTGAGTACGGCGCGCGCGGCCTGCGTCCCGGCGATGCGCCCGAAGGCCGTGCCGATCGACATGCCGACGCCCGCTGTATAGCCCTTACCGAGCACGTTGCCGGCCATCATTTCGCCGGCCACGAACAGGTTCTCACTGGCTTTGCCGCCAAAGTGAACCTGCGCACGGTCATTGGTCTTTAGTCCGAGATACGTGAACGTGATGCCTGGCCGCAACGCATAACCGTAAAACGGCGGCGTCTCGATGCGGCGCGCCCAGTGCGTCTTGGGCGGCGCGAGACCTTCGGTGTGGCAGTCGTCGAGCGCGGTGTGGTCGAAGGTACCGTCGCGGCATGAGTCGTTATAGCGCGCGAGCGTTTCCATGAAGCGCGCTTCCGGCAGCCCGAGCTTGCGCGCGAGTTCCGGCAGCGTATCGGCCTTTTCGCCCGGAAACACCGGCGGCATGAAGCGGCCGATTGCTTTCGAGTCGATGATCGAATAGCCGATCTGCCCCGGTTGATGCGCAACGAGCCGTCCCCAGATTGCATAGCGCTTCGGCCAGAAATCCTCGCCTTCGTCGTAAAAGCGCTCGGCGTCACGATTCACCACGACGCCCAGAGACACGCAGTCGATGCGCGTGCAGATGCCGCCGTCATACAGCGGCGCGCGTGCATCGATGGCGACGCAGTGTGACTGCGACGGGTCGCCGATCATGTCCGCACCGGCGTCGGTCATATGCTTGATGAGCACGCCCTTGTTGAAGCGCGTGCCGCGAATCAGGAAGTTGTCGGCGGGCCATTCGCCGCGCTCGTTTTGCCCCCACGCTTCGCGCAGCCATTCGCGATTTGATTCAAAGCCGCCTGCCGCCAGCACGCAGGCGCGCGCCTCGAAGCGCTGGCTGCCGCTGCGCGCCGCGATGAAGAGGCTGCCGTCAAGTTCAAGCGAATCGACGGGTGTTTCATAGCGGATATCGACGCCGAGCGCTTCGGCGCTGCGGTAATACGCGTTGACGAGCGCCTTGCCGCCACCCATGAAGAACGCGTTGGTGCGGGCCACGTGCAGCGCGCCGGACAGCGGCGGCTGGAAGCGTACGCCGTGCTTCTGCATCCACGGCCGGCACGACGACGACGCGCGGATCGTCAGCCGCGCGAGATGCTCATTCGTGATGCCGCCGGTGACTTTCAACAGGTCCTGCCAAAATTCCTCTTCCGGATAGGCATCGACGAGAACGTCCTGCGGCGCATCGTGCATGCAGCGCAGATTGCGCGTGTGTTGCGAGTTGCCGCCGCGCCATTCGCGCGGCGCGGATTCGAGAAGCAGGACCGAGGCGCCCGCTTCGCGCGCCATCAATGCGGCACACAGCGCGGCATTGCCTCCTCCGATTACGAGCACATCGACCATCAGACTTGTCTCCTTTTGGACAAATCGTAAAGGTCTCGTGCCCGCGTCGCTACCAGCCAGCCGTCAAGGGGTCTTCACTTTTTGTGAAGGCCGAGGCTCCCGCAGCCGCGCACCGGGCCAGCGCCCCTCCTGCACCAGTTGACGGGCGACATCGGCGAGCACCACGCGCGCAGCGAGACCGGCGGGAGACAGTTCGTCGTCGGAGATGCTGGCGAGCATGTTGTGCCGTGTGGCGTATTTATCCGCGACGGGCACGCTCGTCAGTATCACGTTCTCGGGCCTTGCGAGCGCCGCGCCAGGCTGTATGGTCGCGCCGATGCCGGTGCGGACGAAGTCCATCAGGAGTGCAAGGCCGTCGACTTCGGCGACGATGTTCGGCTCGTATTCGGCGCGCCTGAACGCTGATAACAGCAGCGAACGCAGCCCATGCGTGCCGCTGGGAAGAACGAGCGGAAGCCTGCCGAGATTTTTCAGCCGGACGGATGCGCTCGTCGGCATGCCATCGAGATCGCCCGCGCCGATCAGGAACAGCCGCTCGTCCAGCAGCGGCAGCACGCTCCAGCGTTGTGCGGACTCCTCGCGGAACAGCACGGCGAGATCGATCTGACGCGCGCTCAGCATGGATGCAAGATAGCCGGAGAGACTTTCGACCATGTGCAGCCGCACATCGGGATAGCGCGAGCGCATGGCCTGCATGAATGCGACACCTAGCACGCTCGCCGTGCTCGGCGCCATGCCGACGCTGACATGGCCCGACAGACGGGCTGAGCGTGCAGCGAGCGCGGCATCGTCGATATGACGCAGCGCGAGTTGCGCCTGACGCCAGAACGCCAAACCTGCGTCGGTTGGAACGACGCCGCCCGAGGTGCGTTGCAGCAGACGTGTGGACAGTTCACCTTCGAGACGGCTGATCTGCTGACTCAATGCCGAGGTCACCACGCCGAGTTCCAGCGCTGCCTTGCCCATGCTTCCGTGTTCCACGGCGCTGAGAAAATAGCGTAGTTGTCTGAGTTCCATTCCGCGATCAGTCAGGAGGAGTAAGCGGGTATTTTGACAGAACGTCGTCGGACCATCCTCGGCATAGGCGCCGCAACGCGTCCCCTATAGCGTCTGCGACCGGCGTGAAAACGGACTCTCGAATGACCTTCCAACGGCCCGGTTGAATCCGCCACCCTCAACAGCCGTTCAGGCTCCCTCTACCGCAACGACCGCTTCCAAGCCGCACCCGCCGCTCGCCTGACCGAGTTGGCCAGATAGGCGTCCTGCGAATATCCTGCGCTATCAACCACGCCTGAAATCGCAAAGGCTTCGTCTTGATCGTGTATCGTTTGTCAATAAAGTTGAGCGGCATATGTGAATAAAATCAATGGCTTGCAGAACATTCTGCCATGATTGCTCGCTTCATTTTGCCATACAAGTTGAGCAAAATCCGCTGAATTGACACGAAATACGAGCACTCGCTAATAGGCTTGATTCTTCCCAAGATGTGGCGGTCTATCGATCGATTTTCGTCAAGATAGGCCGAGCACTATAGCGGAAGTGGCCTCCCACGCCACCTCCGCTAACAACTCTAGTCGGCGGGACTAGCATTGACGGGAGCCATCATCAAATGCGTCAGGGCTTCCGCCACTTGTCCGGCTTCCCGGCACGCCGCAGCCTGCTCGGACACCAATGAAGCAGCTGGTCGGCCGGCCTTGCCAACCACGCATTTCCTGGCCTCCGGATAGCGCTCGCGAACCCACTTCGACAGTTTCTGGCGACAGGGATAGCCCAATCTCCTGAGGATGAAGGCGAAGCAGCGCCCGTGGTTGACGTAATGCCCGAGTGCTACTTTCATTCTTCGGAGTACATCGGCATTACGCGAACATACCCCCGCTGCAGATCGCCGCTCTTCTCGAGTTCGTTACACCACGCCTTCAGAGAATTCTTCGTCAAATAACCCAACGGGCGAATGGTCGCCTTGCTTCGCCCCCCCGAGTTGCAGATACAACTCGACCGCCCGAACGCGTTCTTGGTATGAATACATGGACTACCTCCAAAGTAGTCCACGATTTTGTCCGCATCCCCGGTGGGTTAAGACTCGGTGAAAATCAACACTCTAGCCACTGCGGAAGGCGAGCGTCACAGCAGATCACAACGCAGCCTTTTCGGCAGCCTACGCTTATAGAGTGGTTGGAGCAGCACCTCACACTCCCGCAATAGCCCCTTCGTCGTCCGAGCGAGTCCCGTCCTTGTGATGTCCGCCGGCATCATCGACCGAAACATCCGCGGACGACGGCGCGAGCACGTTTTCCCATTTCGCGACGGCGGCCGAGGCGACCGCATTACCCAGCACATTGGTCGCCGTGCGCCCCATGTCCAGGAAATGATCAACGCCGATGATAAGGAGCAGCCCGGCCTCGGGGATATTGAACTGGCCCAGTGTCGCGGCGATGACGACCAAGGAGGCGCGCGGCACCCCGGCCATGCCTTTGCTGGTCAGCATCAGGATGGCAAGCATCGACAACTGCTGCACGAACGACAGATGAACGCCATACGCCTGCGCAATGAACAGCGTGGCAAATGTGCAGTACATCATCGTGCCGTCGAGATTGAACGAATAGCCGATCGGCAAAACGAAGCTCGCGATACGTTCGGGGACACCGAAACGGACCAGTTGTTCCAGCATCTTCGGATAAACGGACTCGCTGCTGGCCGTACTGAAGCCGATCAGCATCGGCACGCGCATGAAACGCACAAGCGAAAATACCCTGCGCCCGAACAACACGCCACCGGCCAATACCATCAGAAGCCATAGCACGATCAGGCTTCCGTAGAATTCGCCCATGAACCGGCCAAAGGTTACGAGAACCGACACGCCGCGCGTCGTCACGACGTTCGCGATCGCACCGAACACCGCGAAAGGCGCGAGCGCCATCACATAGCCGGTCACTTTCAGCATGACGTGAGCGACCTGGTCGAGCATGCGAACGACGAGTTGCGCCTTGTCGCCCAGCGTCGTAAGCCCGACGCTGAAGAAGGCGGCGAACACCACGATCTGCAGGATTTCGTTGTTCGCCATCGCCCCCACAATGCTGCTGGGCACTAGATGCGCCACGAATTCCTTGGGCGACAGCCCGCTCGTGCTCAACCCGGTCGAGGCGTTGATCGCGGGCAACGGCAGGTTGAGCGCGCTGCCGGGCTTCAACCAGTTGGCGATCAGCGCGCCCAGCGCGAGCGAGATGAACGACGCGAAGAGAAACCAGCCCAGCGTCCTGATCCCGATGCGGCCCACCGCGCGCACATCGCCGATCTTCGTCACACCGATGACGAGTGAGCAGAACACGAGCGGCGCGATGATCATCTTGACCAGGCGCAGAAACACGTCGGCGAGAAGCGAGAAATAGCCGCCGACCTGGTTGGCTGCATCCGCGTTGGGCAGCATCGCGTGACAGGCAACGCCGATTGCGATGCCGAGCACCATCCCGACAACAATGCGTGCAGCAAGAGGAAATTTCATGAGTGTCTCCAAGCGTATCTTTGACAAACGACATTGACGAGAGGCGTCACGCGCCAAGCCGCAGGTAAGCCATATGCGCGACGGCCGCGTCCTGCAGGGCGATGCCGACTGCCTTGTAGATCACGATGTCGGGGGCGTCCCGTGCGCGCTGCTCGTCGGCGCCGATGACGGTCGAAAGGTCCACCATCGTCCTGCTGTCGATCACGGCACGCGACGGGCGCAGCAGGTCACCCGTTTCGAACGGCGTCTGCTGCATCCAGTCCACGACGATGCGCGAGGCCGCGAGCAACGACGCGTCGTCGAGTTCGCGTTGATCGGGACGCGTCGCGCCGATACTCGCGACGAATGCCCCCGGTCGTAGCCACTCGCCGCGTATGACCGGTTCGGATGCACGCGTTGCGACGACAACGATGTCGGCCGCGGCGCACGCTTCGGCATCGACCACCGATACGTTGAGACCGAACCGATGCCCGAGGCTGTCGGCAAGTGCATGCGCGGATACGGCATCGCGGCTGTGAATCATCACTGCGCGCAATCCGGCTCGTCCGGCCAAGGCCTCGGCATGAGCCCGCGCCTGCACGCCACTGCCGAACAGTCCGAGGCGTCGGCTCCCCGGACGCGCCAGATGTCGGGCCGCAAGCGCGGTGGTCGCGGCCGTGCGCACGCCCGTGATCGCATCGCCCTCGAGCATCGCGAGGAGCCCGCCATCGACGAGCGAAAACAGCGCGATGTAAAAGCGGAACTGGCCGTCGATCGTCGTGTACATCTTTATCGCCGCGACCTTGGCCAGGCCCAGCATTGCGCTCATTGCGCTGAACTTCACGTCGGACAAGCCGATGCGTGCGCGAGGCTGAACGGCCGCTGTGCCGTTCTGCAGGTCAAGATAGGCATCGCGAATGGCGTCCGATGCGAGGCGCACGTCGAGCACTGCCGCGATCTGGTCGTTGGTAAAGATCTTCATTGCTGCGGCTCCAGCATCATGCTTTCGACTGCGCCGCTGATCCAGCAGCCCGCGTCGGCGTTGTCGGGGTCTCGCATTTCGACCCGGATGCTGGACGGCTTGCCCATCGCGTACCCTTGATGCACGGTCATGCCCGACGCGCCGTGCGCGAGCAGGCCGTAGTGCAACGCACCGTAGAGGGTCGCGGCCGCGGCGATACCCGTCGCCGCATCTTCCGGATACCCGGACGAGCGCGGAAACTGGCGCGCGTGCACCTCGAGAGGTTGTGTACGCTCGACCGCAAACGGATAAAGGCCCGTCGATTCGAGCTGGTCACATAGCGCCTGCACCTTTTCGAAGGACGGCGTCAGTGCATGAAGTCGCTGCACCGAGCGAATCGGTATCAGCGTCTTGGTCCGGCTCGTCGTGGCGTTGACGATGCCGAGAGCATCCAGATCGTCAGCATCGATGCGCAGCACATCGCATATCGCGGCGTGCAGCCGCGCGTCTTCGATCGATTGCACGATGCCTTTGGGCTGGCTCACTTCGATGGATTGCGTGCTTTCGTCAAAGCGAGCGTCGACGATGCCGCTCAACGTCTCGAGCGTCGCGACGCGGGATGTCCAGCGGCCAAGCCGCCGCAGAAGCCACAATGCGCCGAGCGTCGCATGACCGCACATCTCCATCTCGTGCCGGGGGACGAAGAAGCGCAGACGATACGTGCTGCCCGTATCACGCGGTGCGCACACGAATGCGCTTTCGTGACCGTAGCGCGCGGCGATCGCCATCATCTCGTCCGCCGACAGCGAATCCGCATCCAGTACGACGGGCGCGGGGTTGCCGCCGCCCTGCCCTGCGGGAAAGACGCGCACGAAATGCATGCCACCGTGCGGGGGTAACCGGGATGTGGCATTGGGGGAATGAGGCAACAAGGACGGGACATTCTCGACCGACATGAACTGGCTCCAGCGTGTAAGTGACGCCAGCATGCCGAACGGGAACCAAAGTTTCGCCGCCTATTGGGCCACGACAAGCACACAACCGGGCCAATCGGGCGTCCGGCCCACCGCGCGGGAGTCCGCGCACACCCGTGTTTTCCCTGAGAACCGGGCTTGGCTGGCTGCGTGAGTGCCCGGCTACGTGCACGGAAGGTTGTACCGCTATACTGGGACATCCCATTGATACAGCGGTCCACAAGGCCCGCTATGGCCAGTCGCTACCCACCGCATGGAGCGCCCAAGGGTAAATTCGTGAAGCACTATCCGACCGCCAATACCCACTTGTCCGAAAATCGCATTGCCGATGTTCGGCAGGTTTCGATCGGCGATTACCGCACGCAGCCCCACGAACATGACGAGTACATGTTCTTGCTGCCGCGCACCGGCCAACTGATCCTGAACGTCGAATCGAACGCCTCGCCCTTGCGCCTGGCGCCCAAGTCGTTTGTCGTGGTGCCGCCGCAGCGCCTGCACGATACGCACGGCTATCGGAAGGAGCAGGAACACGTCGCCGTCTATGTGGCGAGTGATTTCGTCGCGTTCTGCGAGCGCAAGGCGCAAAGAAGCCTGTCGTGCGCGAAGATTGCCATCCGGTCCGCGCCGTTGGCGCTGCTCAACGCGGTGCGTCTCGCCACCGACACCGGTCAGCACGACGTCGGCGAACTCGCGGCCTATCGGCGGGAACTGACTAACAAGACGTTGGCGGCCACGTGCGTCGAAGCGGGACTGATCGCGGGCCATCTGCCGTTGACACCCATCGACGCGCGCCGTGAACTCGTGAAAGACATTCGGGGATTTCTCGACGCGACACTCGATCAATCGATGGGGCTCGATCGCATTGCCTACGAGTTCGGTCTGTCACGGCGCACGTTGACGCGCCTGTTTCGCGACGTCACTGGCGAATCCATCGTCGACTATCAATCGCGGCAGCGTGTGCATCACGCCACGCAGCTATTGCAATCACCCGGCATGACGGTCGTTATGGCGGCGGCAGCGGTCGGTCTCGATTCACCGTCCTATCTCGCCCGCCTGTTCCGGAAGCACGGATTGGCGCTACCGCGATCCTTCAAGGCGTAACCTCGAAGTGCACATGCCCGAAGCGCCGATGGCGACGCGGCATCCCCGGATCTTCTGAAGGCTGAAATGTGCCAGCCTCAGTACTCGGGCGCGAGGAGGACGTATCGTCAGTCTAGAATTTGCCATCTATTTCCCTGACCTGCCTTATTTCTTCGGGCCATTTCAATCTTGGATAACGGCCCCGGTTGAATCCGCAATCGACCCGGAGCTGCCGGTCGCGGATGCAAGGTAGCTTGCCAGGAAGCCGCCGTCCGACACTGCTCGTCGGCAACGCACACTCACGCCCAATCTGCTCTTTCGCCAAGTTCGATTCGACGCCCGAATTCAGTCGTTCGACTCCTGGGATTCAACGGCCTAAGAACACTGTAAACCGGTGATTGCATGGGCCGGGAAGCGAGAGGGCCGCGATCTTTTGGGCCAGCGGAATGTCCGTTTCCGCACTGCATGGCGAACATCGGTATCATTGCGCCAGATGCATACTGGTAAAGGATGCGATATGCAACACGCTGGCCCCGACGCGCTTGATCGACCCGAAAGTGTGTTGCGTCGATTGTGCGAGATACCGAAACTGACTGAAAGGTCGCGAGGAGTATTTTATTGCAGCAGTAAAGCATTCCTTCATTTTCACGAAGATCCGACCGGGCTCTACGCCGATTTGCGCCGGACCGAATCGTTCGAGCGATTCCCGATGAATTCGAGGGCCGAGAAAGATGAGTTTTTGCGTCTGGTTAGTCTTGCAGTGGCGAAACCGGGGGAGCGTTGAATCCTCGGTCGTTAACCGACCGCATCAACCGGAGCACGCGGTGGCGACTGCACGTCTGTCCCGATGCGCGCAAATCCACCGTGACTTTGCAGTAGCGTCTTTGCCTTCCCGCAACAGCCCTGATTTGCGGTCGAGCAGCTTGGGCGCTTTGGCACGCAGCCTCAATCAGCAGGACGCCAGCGATTTCGCACAATCCTGCCCCTCATGAATCAATTCCCGCGCGACGTCGGACAAAACGCCATGACGCTCGATCGTCGAGAAGCCGGCATCGAGCCGGGCATGGTACAGCCCGAGCATCTCCTTGATCGTGGCCCGATCGGCGTCAGATAGCACCGCACGCTCAAGAATGCGCGTAAACGCAACCAATAGGCGTTGTATGACAAACGTCGCGTGATAGATCGCAAGCATGTCGCGGGCATCCCGACGCAGCGGAGACGCATACTTTGTTTCCGGGCTGTTGTGAACGAGTTCCTCGCGCAGATTGATGCCATATAGGTAGGTATGCGCCGCCTCGTGAACCAGCTTGTCGAGCAGGAAGATCCAGCTCAGGTCGATCTCCCCGTTCACGAGAATCATCGATTGAAGCTTGTCACCCGTTAGCGATAACGCACGCTCGCTGGTCGCACCGGCGGATTCAAAAAAGACGATCGAGCCGACGAGGATCTCGATCTCCGCGGCGAGTTCCGCATAAGCGGCTTCAAGCACCCGAACGCCGTGTGTCATGGCCGCTTCCGCGAGTTGCTCCTTTTCCCGGGGCAGAGGCCGCAAGACAATCTCCGTATAGGAGGTGCCGCCCGAGATTTCGTCCAGCACCTCACGCAGCAACTCGCGATCGATGCGCGACGCCGGCGTGAATCGAGGCAGCGTTTCGTATCGGTCGCGCGCCATGACCATGAGCAGGCGCGACGCTTCCGGCAACTTGTTCAGTTCCGCCAAGCGGATCACATAGTGGTAAGCGAAGCTGTGAAATCCATTGAATCCGGCGGGCTGCAAGGCTGCGAAGTGCGCGTGGACGCTGTCGGGAAACAGCGCCGGCGCGTGGGCCGTGAGCTGTTCGAGCAGATCCTCGTACGCGGACTTCAGTTGGGATTTGAACCCCGTCGACAGCGACGAAGCCACACCCGCCAGCGGAAGAAAGGGATAGGTCATGACAGTGATTGAAGGTCGAACAGTTCTCGATTGGTTTGGAGATAGTGGGGCAAGCCACTATCTCCGGAATTGAGCATGAGCCTCAACGGCCTGGAAAAGACGATGCAGAGGAGTGCAAGCACGAAAAGTTCGCTGCCGTAGATGATGACGGCGTCGGGCGACAGTGTCTTGAGGGCCACGCCCGATATCCAGATGCCGAAAGGAGCGGCAGCGGTGCAAGAAACATCAGGCTCGATTCCATGCCGGTGCGGTGTCCTTCCGGAATCGCCATCGCCCGCTTCGAATTGACGGTAACGTTGAACGTCGTCAACCCGACACCCAATGCGAAACCCAGCACGCACCAGGTGACGAGATGGTGCGTGCAACCGAACGCAAAAATGGAGGCGCCGATCATTCCGATGCCGACGCTCGAAATTGCATGATCGGAAGCGATGCGCCGGGCTTGCTGGATCAGCAAGGCAGAAGCCCCCAATACGCCCGCGCCCAATGATAGCTCGATGCAGGCCACGTTCAGCATCGTGCCGCCCTCCGCGAGAACCTTGGCTGGCAACAGGAAGAATACGAACGGGACGAACAGCATGTTGGCGAGCAGCGACGCCGCCGCGATCGCCCGCTCGGCTCGAATGCCGAGTACCCGTTGCATCCCGTGGCGCAGGTCCCGGAAGAACGACGGTGCCGGCCCGGCACGCGTTCGCACGGGCTGCACCGCACTGAACGACATGTGGAAGACGAGCGAGGCCACGACGCCGAGACAACTGCTCGCGGCACTCAGCCAGAGCGCGGACTCGCCTCCGAACGCCCCGATCATGAAGCCCGCCAGCGTCGGGCCGAACAGGATGTTCAGGATGAAACCCGATGCCTTCAGGCGCAAGCCGCTGCGAACCTCGTCGGCATCGGGCGAAATCTCGGGTATCAGCGGGGTGCTCAGCGGCATCAGGGCCGCCACGGCGATGCTCGAGGTCACGCTGGCGATGACGATAACGACGACAAGCCAATTCGCGTGGGTGGCGTGAAGCGTACGTGCGCCGCCGACGACCGGGATCACCGATGCAAGTGCGAGCAGCGATGCACCCAGCAACACGGTACTCTTGCGGATTCGCTCGGCGACAACGCCCACGAATGGAAGGAACAGCAAGGTCGTCGCCCACGTCGCGATCAGCGTCAGCGTGAGCGCCGACGGGCTTGCGATGTCCTTCAGCAAAAGCCACGTGGCATAGAACTGCAGGATGCGCGACGAAACCGTCACGGCCGCGTCGGCGAACACATAAGTCACGATCAGTTGCCATCGGGTCGAGGGCATCATGCTATTCGCTCTTCTGAAACTCGTCGGCAACGGATTTGAAAATGGTTGCCGCGTTGAACGCCCGTGCGTTCCCGGCAAAAACCTGCACCTGAATGAATACCTCGCGAATTTGTTCGATCGGTATGCCGAGGTGCAGGGCGGCGCCAAGTTGAAAACGCAACTGATTCTCGCAGCCGCCCATGGCGCTGATTACCCCGAGCGTGACGAGGTGCCGTGTCTTCAGATCAAGGCCGGGTCAGCGATACGCGTATCCGTAAATGTCGGAAGCCAGTTTATCGACGAGATCGGGAAATACCGGCCGAACGGTCTCGTTGGCCAGCCGGACGCCGTCTGGATTGAACATCTGAAGCAGGTCGCCGTTCTGTTCGATGGGGCTCATCGGTCGCCTCGGTCCGATATGGCGGATCCCGGGATCCGCCGTCGACAATTCACTACGCTGCCGTCACTTCAGGGCAGTTGTAATCGCGTGGACGATTTTGCTTTGTGCACCTTTCATGATCATCTTGTTTTCGATCTTCATCTGAAGCTCCATGTATGGAAAATTAAGGATATCAGAAAGAAATGTTCGGAATCCATGCAGTTCTTCTCAAACCGCGGAGTAATGCTTGCAGGTAAACAAATTTAGGTAAAGCAAAAAAATATTAGATGCATTGCCGGGAATTTGATGAATTCAATCGTATGCGATCCATCAGCGACGCCCCTCAGAGTGAGATGGCGAGGCGCGTGAGATGTGGCAGGAACGTGGGTCAGCGGAGATCGGCGGGCATCATCCAGGGCAACAGCGCGTCGTAGTCGTCGACGCTCTTTGCCAGCGGCAGACGCTGGAACAGCCAAGTGAGGTAGCGGTAGGGATCAATGCGATTCGCGCGGCACGTCTCGACCAACGAGTAAAGGTTCGCGCTCGCCTCGACGCCATGAACGGTGTCGGCGAACAACCACGAGCGGCGTCCAACGCAGAACTGGCGAATCGAGTTCTCGCAGGGATTGTTGCTGATGGGCCAGTTGCCGTTCTCGACGTAGCGGATCAGCTTCGGCCATTGCTCACGCAGATAGGTCAGCCCCTTGCCGAGCAAGCTTTTCGGCATGACGCCCGGCGATTGCTCGAGTGCAAGCGCATGGATGGCATCGAGTACACGGACGCTGTATCGCCGTCGCAAACGCTGTCGGCGCTCGACCTCCCACGTTTCGGTGCGCGCTTCCGCGGCGAACAGCCTGCCAATCAGCTTGATGAAGCGCGACGCGAGTAGATCCGATGTGCGCGCGGCTTTCGGCACGCTGTCCTCCGCCTTGACGAAGTAGCGTTTCACGTGCTCCCAGCATCCGAGGTGTTCGAGCTCGTAACGCTGCGCGATGTCGTTGTAGGGTTCGTAGCCGTCCGTCATCAGGACCGCGCCCTTGCGGATGCCGGCGAACAGTTTGTCAGCGAGCTTGGTACCTCGTCCGGGCGTATAGGTGAAGCGTATGCGGTCTTTTAACGACGCCCATCAGAGGTTTGGAGTGGCAGGCATGCTCCATAGCATGAGGGCCGCGTAGTCGTCGGCGGTTGCAGCGAGAGGCAGCTTCGTGAACAGCCAGACGAGGTAGCGATACGGTTCGATGCCGTTCGCCTTGCAGGTTTCGACGAGCGAGTAGAGATTGGCGCTGGCCTGCGCACCGGCAACCGTGTCGGCAGGAGGTATCCGGAATTTCGTGTGTGAGGCGGGTTGAGATTCAGACTCCAATGTTGAATCGTTCCGGGTAAAGCAGCGCAAACTGGGTCATGGCGCTCTTCCAATCGTGCCGGGAGCCGGTCCACTTGGCAACGACGTTGCGCAGGGCCAGCCAGATCAGTTTGAGCGCGGCCTCGTCCGACGGGAAGTGGCCGCGCGCCTTGATGATCTTCCGAAGCTGCATGTGCAGCGACTCGATCGCGTTGGTCGTATATACAATTTTCCGGATGTCGGGCGCGAAGGCATAGAACGGAATCACCTGATCCCAGGCCCGGCGCCAGAGTGCGGCAATCGGGGGGTATTTCGTACCCCACGGGCTCGTATCGAACGCATCCAGCGCCACGGCGGCTGCTTCGGCCGACGGTGCCCGGTAGACCTCCTTGAGCGCCGCTGCGACCGATTTCCTGTCTTTCCAGCTGGCGAAGTCCAGCGAGTTCCGGATCAGATGCACGATGCAGGTCTGGACCGTCGTTTCCGGGAACACCGTGTTGATCGCTTCCGGGAAGCCCTTCAGGCCATCGACCACGGCGATCAGGATGTTCTGCACGCCGCGCAGCTTCAGGTCGTTCACCACCCGCAGCCAGAACTTAGCCCCCTCGGTCTGCTCGATCCAGAGGCCCAGCACGTCACGTGTGCCGTCGCGGCGCACGCCCAGTGCCAGGTAGATCGCTTTGTTGCGCACAACGCCTTCGTCGCGGATCTTGACTCGCAAGGCGTCGAAGAACACGACCGGGTACATCGGCTCGAGCGGCCGCTGCTGCCATTCGCGCACTTCGTCGATCACGGCATCGGTCACCGTGCTGATGAAGTCCGGCGACACCTCGATGCCGTACATCTCCAGCAGGAAACCCTGAATCTCCCGCACGCTCATGCCGCGTGCGTACATCGCGATGATCTTGTCGTCGAAGCCGGTGAAGCGTCGCTCGCCCTTGGCGATCAGCACCGGATCGAAGGTGCCTTCGCGGTCGCGCGGAATCTCGACGTCGAGCAGGTCGTCGTCGGTCGCGATGCGCTTGCGGCTGGTGCCATTGCGATGGTTCGTGCGCCCTACCGGCTTGGCTTCGCCCTTCTCGTAGCCCAGCGCGCGCTCGAAGATCGCCTTCTTGAGCGCAGCGAGCTGCTCGTTGATCGTTGCGCGGTCCAGCGTCCCGGGCACCAGTTGCTTGATCAGTTCCGGGTCCAGGTTCAAGCCCTTGCCCGGCTCAATCGTCACTTCTTCCTTGCGTTTGCGTGGCATAAAGTGGCTCCTTGGCCATCAGTTTATGCCTCACACACAAAGGTTCGGATAGGCTCGCGTTGCCAGGGATGCTGGGGATCGCAGAAGTAGACCTTGATGTCCGTCGCGACAGTGAAGCGCTTGTGGCCAGCCATCTCCGTGCCCCGATCCCACGTCAGCGATTTATACAATTCCTGTGGTAGCTTGCCGGCGTGTCTTATCAGAGCATTGACGACAGCCTCAGAGTCCTTGCTGGAGATCTTTACCAACATCACGAACCGGGTCTGGCGTTCGACGAGTGTTGCAATCTGACTGTTGGCGTTGCCGAACAGCAGATCGCCTTCCCAGTGCCCGGGTATTGCTCGGTCCTCGGCAGTGCCCGGGCGTTCACTGATTGATATGGCATCGCGGATGTTCGTACGATCCTCGGTCTTCAGTGTGTGTTGACGCGATCGACGCATGGCCCGAGAACGGCGCAGGTGTTCCAGCAGCTCTCTTTTCAGCGCACCACGGGCCTGGATATAGAGGCTCCGATAGATAGTCTCGTGCGACACCTGATAGTCCTTGTTGACCGCATACACGTGCTTGAGCCAACCCGCAATCTGCTCCGGCGACCACTGCAATCGGAGCTTGCTTGCCACAACCTGGGCGAGTGTCCGATTCCTGACCAGCTTACATGTCTTTGGGCGCCGTGCGCGGTCCCAGGCGAGCGCGTCGGCCTGGCTCGCCCGATAGTCCTGCCTTCCGCCATTTCGCTGCACCTCGCGGCTGATCGTAGATGGTGCACGTCCTAATCGCGCCGCTATCGATCGGATCGACTGGCCGGCGACGACTGCGCGCGAGATTTCCTCGCGCTCGGCAAGCGTCAAGGCAAGCTGGGAGCGGTGTCGAGGCGCTGGCTGTATTCCGCCAGTTCTGGCAAGAATCCCCTGAATAGAGGAATGGTGGCGATCGAACAGTTGGGCAATCTGATGGAGCGTGTCACCTTTGCGCCACCGCTCCCACATCAGTGCCTTTTGAGTCTCAGTGTAGTAGATCCTGCGCCGCTGCTTCATTTGCAACACCTCCACTGCTTACGCGTATGCGGTCTTTTAACAACGCCCCTCAGCGGTTGAGGGCGGCAGGCATTCTCCAAGGCATGAGATCGGCATAGTCGTCGGCAGTTGCAGCGAGCGGCAACTTGGTGAACAGCCAGACCAGATAGCGATACGGC
>NZ_JBNCAB010000063.1:0-41537 GCF_049805555.1 Burkholderia sp. DN3021
TGACCTGCTCGGGCTTCACGCCCGCACGCTCCAGCACCGCGCGGATCACCGTCGCGCCCAGCTCGGGCGCCGCAATCTTCGCAAGCGAGCCGCCGAATTTGCCGACCGCGGTCCGCGCGGCCGATACGATCACTACGTCCGTCATTTCCCTTTCCTCCAGGCCCGCACGACACGGCGCATCGTTACCGGCCCTGTTAAAAAAAACTGCGGTGCATCGGACAGCGTGCGCCGCTGTCCGGTTTTCGTCAATCGCGCTGCAATACGTAGCGCCCCGGCGCCGGCTCGATCACCGGGAACTGGGCGGAACCCGGCTTGGCGGGCGGCGCCACCTTGCGGCCGCCGTACTGGTCGAGCCACTCGGCCCAGGTCGTCCACCAGCTTCCCGGCTGCTCGGCCGCACCGGCGAACCAGTCGTCCGCGGCTTCGGGCAGGTCGCTGTCGTTGACCCAGTAGCTGCGTTTCTTCTTCGCCGGCGGATTGATCACGCCCGCGATGTGACCCGACGCGCCGAGCACGAACTTCAGCGGGCCCGACAGGATCGACGTCGACGCGTAGGCCGTCTGCCACGGCACGATGTGATCCTCGCGCGAGCCATAGATGAAGGTCGGCACGTCGATCAGCGACAGGTCGACGGATTCGCCGCACACGGTCAGCGCGCCCGGCTCGCGCAGCTTGTTCTCGAGATAGGTATTGCGCAGGTACCACGCGTACATCGGGCCCGGCAGGCTCGTCGAATCGCTGTTCCAGTACAGCAGATCGAACGGCGCGGGCGTGCGGCCCTTCAGGTAGTTGTCGACGACGTAGTTCCACACGAGATCGTTCGGCCGCAGGAACGAGAACGTGTTCGCGAACTCCACGCCGCGCATCAGCCCCGGTTGCGTGCCGTTCTTGCCGCCGATGGTCTGCTCGCGCATCTGCACGTGCGCCTCGTCGACGAACACGTCGAGAATGCCCGTGTCGGTGAAGTCGAGCATCGCGGTGAGCAGTGTCATCGACGCGGCCGGGTGTTCGCCGCGCGCGGCGAGCACCGCCAGCGCGGTCGCGAGCATCGTGCCGCCGACGCAGAAGCCGAGCGTGTTGATCTGTTCGCGGCCGCTGACCTGCTGCACGGCATCGATCGCCGCGAGCAGCCCTTCGTTCATGTAGTCGTCCCACGTCTTGTGCGCGACCGATGCATCCGCATTGCGCCACGACACGAGGAACACCTGATGGCCGCTCGACAGCGCGTGCGCGACGAGCGAATTCTCGGGCTGCAGGTCGAGGATGTAGAACTTGTTGATGCACGGCGGGACGATCAGCAGCGGCCGCTCGAACACCTTGTCCGTCTTCGGCGCGTACTGGATCAACTGGATCAGGTCGTTCTCGTAGACGACGGAGCCTTCAGTACACCCGAGGTTCTTGCCGACCACGAACTGCGATTCGTCGGTCTGCGAAATCTTGCCGCGCTGCAGGTCGCCGAGCAGGTTCATCATCCCCTGCCGCAGGCTTTCGCCCTGCGTCTCGAGAATCGATTTCTGCGCGTCGGGATTGAGTGCGAGGAAGTTGCTCGGCGCGGCGGCGGCCGTCCATTGCTGGACCGTGAACCGGATGCGCTCGCGCGTCTTCGCATCGGTCTGCAGCGCGTCGGCCAGTTCCTGCAGATAGCGCGCGTTGAGCAGATACCAGGCAGCCGCGAACGCATGCGCCGGCGACGCCTTCCACGCATCGCCGCTGAAGCGGCGGTCCTTCAGTTCGGGCGATTCGAGCTTCGCGGCGGCCGCCTGCTGCATCAGCGTCATGCAATCGCGCGCGTAGTCGGCCTGCAGCGTCTGCAGCCGTTCGGGCGGAATCGCCGCAACCGGCAGCTTCAGCCCCGCGAACGGCGACGCCATGCTGCCCAGATCGGGCATCGACGGCACCTGGAACGGAAACGAAGTCGGGAACTGGAATGTCGCGAACGGATTGACGGTGGCCGACGCAGTCGCGGCGCGCGCCGGATCTGCAAAACCGCGCCACGCGCTCAACCACGACTCGAACATCTGCTGCATCGGCTGGGCGGCCGGATCGAAACCGGCGCTGCCTGCGGAAGTGCCCGCCTGAGCGGACGTCGACGAATTTTTCGATGCTGTCATTACCTGCCTTACCGGTGATTCGTGAGCGTCTATCGTGAAATCCTGCTCGCGCGCGGCGTGCCGGCTGCGAGCCGGGCCGTCATGCTCTGGAGAGGCATCTCCAGATTCTGCCGCAGTGCGGTATTTTTATCATTATCGTTTTCCCCATGTGAAGCGCCATGTCAAACCGCTGAACATTTCCGCGCGGAGATAATCCGTGTGCAACAGACGGGACAAGGGTTTCGGCGAAACATAAACCATTTTGGTCGTCTTGACTTCGGGATTTTTCATTCGACTGCGCATGCTACGCCGCATTGCCGTCAAAATAGCGAGATAACCGATTTCGCGACGCAACAAAACCATGCGCGCATGCGCATGCGTCAATCTGCCAGCCAGATCGCCGCCGCCATGCGGCCCGTCACGCGGTCGCGACGGTACGAATAGAAGCGCGCGCGTTCGGTGACCGTACAGGCGGTCCCGCCGCTCACGTGCGCCACGCCCGCACGCGCGAGGCGCAGGCGCGCGAGCGCATGGAGATCGGCGAGAAACTTGCCGGGCGCGCCGTCGATCGCGACGAACGCATGACGGGTTTCATCATGCTCCGACTGCGGGGCCGTGTCGAGAAACGCGTCGCGCACGTCGGCGCCGACCTCGAACGCCTGCGGGCCGATCGCCGGCCCGAGGTACGCATGAAGCGTGTCCGTCGCGCCGCCTGCGAGTGCCGCGACGCGCGCCGCGGTCTGCTCGACGATGCCGGCCGCGAGCCCGCGCCAGCCCGCATGCGCGGCGCCGACCGCGCGGCCCTGCGCGTCGCACAGCAGCACGGGCAGGCAGTCGGCCACCATCACGACGCAGACGGCGCCCGTCCGGTCCGTGACGCTCGCGTCGGCCTGCACCGGCGCCGCAGCCGCGGGCGCCGCCGCGATCACCTCGTCGGCGCGCACGATCTGCGCGCCGTGAACCTGCTCGAGCCATGCCGCGCTCGACTGGCCTGCCAGCGCGAGCAAGCGCGCGCGATTCCCGGCGACATGGGCCGGATCGTCACCGGTATGCAGGCCGAGATTCATCCCGCCCGCCATCGCGGCGCCGTCCTGCCAGCGCCCGTACGGGCCTTCGCTCACGCCGCCGTCGCGCGTCGTGATCAGCGCGCGCACGCGCGGCGACACCTGCCAGTCGGGCTGCACGCAGTCCTGCCACGTCAACGGCGCCAGGTTCGTCATCGGCACTCACTCCTCCTCATCGTCCAGGTACGGCTCATCGTCGTGATACTCGCCGCCGAAATCGTCATCGTCGTAGACACCGTCGTCGTCGTCGAATTCCTCGTCGCCCTGCCCGAAGCCGAGCGCCGCGACGAGTGCGTTCATATCGTCCGGCAACGGGCAGCGCCACTGCATCGCCTTGCCCGTGACCGGATGCACGAGGCCGAGCCGCCATGCATGCAGCGCCTGTCGCGCGAACCCGTCCGGCAGCGGCGCGACCGAGCGCTTGCCGCGCGCGCGTCCGTAGACGGGGTCGCCGAGCAGCGGGTGCCCGGCATGCGCGCAGTGCACGCGGATCTGATGCGTGCGGCCGGTTTCGAGGTCGCACTGGATCGCCGAAACCGGCTGACGTTGCCACACGCATGTGTCAACCGTGCGGAAATGCGTGCGCGCGGGCTTGCCCGACGCGCCCGTGACGACGGCCATGCGCGTGCGCTCGCGCGGATCGCGGCCGATCGGCGCGTCGATCGTACCTTCCTCGGGCATCGTGCCCCACACGAGCGCGAAATAGCGGCGCTTCACCGTGCGGGCCTGCAGTTGGCGCACGAGGTCCGTCTGCGCGGCCAGCGTGCGTGCCACCACCATCAGGCCGGAGGTCTCCTTGTCGAGCCGGTGGACGATCCCCGCGCGCGGCAGGCCGGCCGCCGCTTCGCCGTAACGATGCAGCAGGCCGTTCAGGATCGTGCCGCTCCAGTTGCCGGCCGCCGGGTGCACGACGAGGCCGGCCGGCTTGTTGATGACGACGAGCGCGTCGTCCTCGTAGATGACGTCGAGCGGCACGGGTTCCGGCGTGAACGCGAGCTGCTCGGGAAGCAGGTCGGGCACGAGCTCGATCTTCGCGCCGAGCGGCACCGGCTGGCGGATCTTCGCGGGCGCGCCGTCGACCAGCACGCGCTGCGCCTCGATCCAGCTCTGCAGGCGGCTGCGGGAGAATTCGGGGAACAGTTGGGCGAGCGCCTTGTCGAGGCGTTCGCCCGCGAGCGGCAGCGGCACTTCGACGACGCGCGGCGCGTCGTCGCCCGCCGCTGACGGCACTACGGGCGGTTGCAATACGTCGCCGGTCAGATCGTCATCGAGGGAATCCCCCGAGGCAGCGTCGGCGGGCCGACCGCTTGGGCTATAATCTTCGCGATTTGGTGTGCCCGGCTGGGCATTCTGCGAACTTGAACGGGTCATTTAGACTGGGTCACCGAGACTTGAAGCTAGGACATGCGAGCATGATGAATTCGACCAAACGTACGGCCAGAACCGTCGCCGCCCGGGCTGCGGCGGTAGCGGCCGCGGCCCTCATCGCCGGCTGCCACGGCTTGCCGCAGAAGCAGGACGAGACGGCTACCTGGTCGAACAACAAATTATACTCAGAGGCCCAGGACGCACTGTCCGGCGGCGACTGGGGCAAGTGCGCGAAATATTTCGAATCGCTGCAAGGTCGCGATCCGTTCGGCCATTTCGCGCAGCAAGCACAGATCAACGTTGCATACTGCAACTGGAAGGATAACGAAGCGGCAGCCGCCGACCAGGCCGTCGACCGCTTCATCCAGCTCCACCCCGATCATCCGGATATCCCGTACGCGTACTACCTGAAGGGGATGATCCACTTCAACGACGATCTGGGCCTGTTCGGCCGCTTCTCCGGCCAGGACATGAGCGAACGCGATCCGCAGGCGCTGCGCGAATCGTACGATGCGTTCAAGGTCGTCGTCGACCGCTTCCCGAAGAGCAAGTACGCGCCCGACGCAGCCGCACGGATGCGCTACATCGTCAACGCGCTCGCGTCGCACGAAGTGCACGCGGCCGACTACTACTACCGCCGTGGCGCGTATGTCGCGGCAATCAACCGCGCGCAGCTCGCGATCAAGGACTACAAGGGCGCACCGGCGATCGAGGACGCGCTGCACATCATGATCCTGTCGTACGGCAAGCTGAACCAGCCGCAACTCGCCGAGGACACGAAGCGCGTGCTCGCGGGCACGTTCCCCGACAGCCCGTACGTGACCGGCCATTCGCGCCCCGGTGCGAAGAAGTCGTGGTGGCAGTTCTAAAGCGCTGCGCGACGCAACACCAGTTGCACGAACAAAAAACCCGGCCATCGAGCCGGGTTTTTTGTTGGCGCCGCATTCCGGCGGCACAGGTGCGGTCGCGCGGCGGTCGCCGCGCGTGCCGTCACGTGCGTTTTTCCGAGCGGTGCTCGTCGAAGAAGTCCTGGACGACCGCGATCTCGCGAGTCCGCTTGAACGGCGGCAGGCTCTGCCAGATCCGGCGCCCGTAAGGCTTGTCGACGAGCCGCGTGTCGCAGATCATCAGCACGCCGCGATCCGTCTCCGCACGAATCAGCCGGCCCGCGCCCTGCTTCAGCGTAATCACGGCCTGCGGCAACTGGTGCACGGCGAACGGGCTCAAGCCCTTCTTCGTCAGCGCGTCGAGCCGCGCGGCCAGCACCGGATCGTCGGGCGGCGCGAACGGCAGCTTGTCGATCACGACGAGCGACAGCGCGTCGCCGCGCACGTCGACGCCTTCCCAGAAACTCTGGCTGCCGACCAGGATCGCGTTGCCGTACGCGCGGAAGCGATCGAGCAGCTCGGTGCGGCTCGCATCGCCCTGCACGAGCAGCGGCGTATTCCAGCCGCGCGACTCGATCACGTCGCGCAGCTTCGACGCGATCCGGTCGACCGCGCGCAACGTCGTACACAGCATGAACACGCCGCCGCCGGACGCCTCGATCGCCGGCAGCGCGGCATCGAAGACGGCATCGGTAAATGCGGGCGAAGACGGCTGCGGCAGGTTGCGCGGCACGTACAGCAGCCCCTGCGACTGGTAGTCGAACGGGCTCGCGAGCGTCATCGAACGACGCGAGCTGAGGCCCATCTGCGCCGCGTAGTGCGTGAAATCGCCGCGCACCGACAACGTGGCCGACGTGAACACCCATGCACGCGGCACGCCCGCGCGCTGCTTCGCAAAGATCGGCGCAACCGACAGCGGCGTCTCGTGCAACTGGACGGTATGCGCGAACACCTCGACCCAGCGAACCTTCTCGTTTGGATCGCCGTCGGACGCCGCCTTGTCGCCGGCCGCTGCCTCATCGGCCTTCGCGGCCGCTTCCGCCGCGCCGGGCGCGACCCAGCCGGCCAGCAGGTCCTGCAATTCGCGAGCGCGCCGCAGGCATGCGCCGAGCGATTCCGCCCGCTCGGCCTGGCTCGCGAGTGCCGACGCGAGCGCGTCGAGCGCCGCTTCGAGCGCGTCGAGCGCACCGAACATCGGGTGATCGTCGCCAAGCTGGGCGAGCGACATGCGGACGATCTGGTCGTTCGCGAATGCGAGGCGCAAGTCGCGCGCCGCGCGTTCGAGATCGCCGCCGAGCTTCACCCACTCGACCGCGTCGCGCGCATGGCTCAGGCCTTCGGCCACCGTGTCGCGCGCGAGCTCGAGGATCTGCGTCGTCGACAGCGTTTCGCCGAAAAACAGCGTCGCCGTCTCCGGCAACTGGTGCGCTTCGTCGAAGATGATCGTGTTCGCGTTCGGCAGCAGTTCGGCCATCCCCGTGTCGCGCAGCATGATGTCCGCGAAGAACAGGTGGTGGTTGACGACGACGACGTCAGCCTGCTGTGCCTCGCGCCGCGCCTGCATCACGAAGCATTCCTTGTAGTGCGGGCATTCCTGGCCGAGGCAGTTGTCGCGCGTCGACGTGACCATCGACCACACGGGTGCCGTTTCCGGCACGCTGGCGAGTTCGGCCTTGTCGCCACTCTTCGTGAGCTTCGCGAAGCGGACGATTTCCTGCAGGTAAGCCGTGTCCTGCCGCGACGGCAGGCGGCCGTTGTCGGCCGTGCGTTGCAGGTAGTAGTGGCACAGGTAGTTTGCGCGGCCCTTGAGCATCGCGACCGTCACCGGCACCGCGAGCGCGTTGCGCACGGTCGGGATGTCGCGCTGGAACAACTGGTCCTGCAGGTGCTTCGTGCCGGTCGACACGATTACCTTGCCGCCCCACAGCATCGCGGGCACGAGATACGCATAGGTCTTGCCGGTACCCGTGCCGGCCTCGACGATCAGCGTGTTGTCGCCTGCGTCGTTATCGGACTCGGCGGCCGCGGCATCGTCCGCCGCCGGCCCGGCCGTCTTGTCGCCGTCGCCAAGGCGGCGCGCCGGCCGCTTGCGGGTTTCGAAGATCTCGGGTTCGGGCATCCGGCGCGCGGACGCTTCCATCGCGGACGCAACCGCACGCGCCATCTCGATCTGCGACGTACGCGGCCGATAGCCGTCGAGCGCGCGCGCCAGCAACCCGCCAACGCCGAAGATCGTGTCGAGTTCGTCGACGCGTTTGCGGCTCAGCTCGAAGGTGCCTTCGGGCGCACGAACGCGCCCGGCGGACGATGTGTCTCGCCGGGCATCGGGGGTGGCTTCAAGCGGTGAATTCAAGGCAAGCGTTCCTGTGTCCAGCGCCCGAGCGGCGCCGGCGCTTGCCAGGCCGCGCTCAGGCGCGCTTATCCGGTTCCAGCTGCGATTGCAGCAAAATGATTTTGTCCTTGGCTGCCAGCTTTTCCTTCTTCAGCCGGTGCAGCGTGATGTCGTCGATGTCGGAGTGCCCTTCCTTCAGCTCGATCTCCCGAGCGAGCTGCTGGTGCTGCTCCTGCAATGCAGCCAAACGGTTGTGCAATTCCTGCTGCTGTTCCGTGAGACGGTTTTGCATGTTTGCCTCCTCATCGAAGCAGCGCGCCGGCTGGCGTGCCAACGCGCACGAGACTGATCCCGATCAATCCAACACGTTACTGCCCCTGCTGTTGCTGCTGCTTGGCCTTCTCGGCCGCTTCCTGCTGACGCCGCTCGACATCGGCCTTGTGCTGCGCGGCTTCCTTCTGCTTCTGCTCGTAGCGCACGGCGTTGTCCGCCCGCTCCTGCGCCTTCTGCGCCGCCTGCTGGTGCGCCTGGTCGAGCTTGCGCTGGAAGTCGGCCTGCTTCTGGTCGTATGCCTGCTTGCTCGCCGCGCGCTGCGGCCCTTCCGCGCCGCGCTGTGCCTGCTTCAGCGCATTCTGCTCCTGCTTGTCGCGGAACGCAGCCGCGTTCGCCGCGTCGTTCGCCGCGCGCTGCGGCGCTTCCGCCGCGTTCTGCGCCTGCTTTAGCGCCTGTTGCTGGTCGCGCTGCTGCGCGCGCACCGCGCGCTGCTCGTCGTCGAGCGCGAGCTGTTCCTGGCGGATGCTCGCGCGCTCGTCGCGCATCTGGTCGCGCGCCTTGCCGAGACAGTGATTGACGAAGAACTTGCTGTAGCAATCGTGCTCGGCCACCGCATAACGATAATCGTTTTCCGCGGAGCGTTGATTGAGCACTTTTTGACGGGCGTCGAAATCCGGTGCGGCCGTGGACGTAACGGGCGCGGTTGCTGCGGCGGCCGGCGCGGTTGTGCCAGAAGCCTGCGCGAACGCACCGGAAGGCCCGGCAGACAAAGCCGCGGCGAGCGCTGCGCCGAGCGCGACGAGAGAAATGCGGGAAGTTGGCAACGTCGTAGGAAAGCTGCGGGACATGTGTCAAATTCTATCACCCCCGGCTGGACGCTCCGTCATTTATGGCAAAATGCCCCGCTTCACCCACCCGCGGCATCTGGCCCGTCGGGCCCGCCATGCAGCCCGCCGTGCCGGGCCTGCCGGCCCGCGCCGCGATTTCAGCAGGCACATCATCCACGACATGACGGAAACCGTAGCACTCAAGATCGTACAGCGCATCGCCACCGAACTGTCCGTCCAGCCGCGCCAGGTCGCGGCGGCCGTGCAACTCCTCGACGAAGGCTCGACCGTTCCGTTCATTGCCCGGTACCGCAAGGAAGTGACCGGCAACCTGGACGACACGCAGCTGCGCCAGCTCGAGGAACGCCTCCTGTATCTGCGCGAACTCGAGGATCGCCGCGCGGCGATCCTGTCGAGCATCGACGAACAGGGCAAGCTGACCGACGAACTGCGCGCCGCGATCGACGCGGCCGACAGCAAGCAGGTGCTCGAAGACCTTTATCTGCCGTACAAGCCGAAGCGCCGCACGCGCGCGCAAATCGCCCGCGAAGCCGGCCTCGAGCCGCTCGCGCAGGCGCTGCTCGCGAACCCGCTGCTCGACCCGCAGGCCGAGGCGGCCGCGTATGTCGACGCCGACAAGGGCGTCGCCGACGTGAAGGCCGCGCTCGACGGCGCGCGCGACATCCTGTCCGAACAGTTCGGCGAGACGGCCGAGCTGCTCGGCAAGCTGCGCGACTACCTGCACAACCAGGGCGTCGTGTCGTCGGCTGTCGTCGAGGGCAAGGAAAACGAGGAAGGCGAGAAATTCCGCGACTATTACGACTACGCGGAAACGATCAAGACCGTGCCGTCGCACCGCGCACTCGCGCTGTTCCGCGGCCGCAACGCGGGCGTGCTGACGGTCAAGCTCGGCCTCGGCGAAGAGCTCGACGCGCAGGTGCCGCATCCCGGCGAGGCGATGATCGCGCGCCATTTCGGCATCGCGAACCAGAACCGCCCGGCCGACAAATGGCTGTCCGACGTATGCCGCTGGTGCTGGCGCGTGAAGGTGCAGCCGCATATCGAGAACGAGCTGCTCACGCAACTGCGTGAAACCGCCGAAACCGAAGCGATCCGTGTGTTCGCGCGCAACCTGAACGACCTGCTGCTCGCGGCGCCGGCCGGCCCGAAGGCCGTGATCGGTCTCGACCCCGGCCTGCGCACCGGCGTGAAGGTCGCAGTCGTCGACCGCACCGGCAAGGTACTCGCGACCGACACGATCTACCCGCACGAGCCGCGCCGCGACTGGGACGGCTCGATCGCGAAACTCGCGCGCATCGCCGCGCAGACGCAGGCCGAACTGATCAGCATCGGCAACGGCACCGCGTCGCGCGAAACCGACAAGCTCGCGAGCGAACTGATCGCGAAACACCCCGAGCTGCGCCTGCAGAAGATCGTCGTGTCGGAAGCCGGCGCGTCGGTCTACTCGGCGTCCGAGCTCGCGGCGAAGGAATTCCCGGAGCTCGACGTGTCGCTGCGCGGCGCCGTGTCGATCGCGCGCCGCCTGCAGGATCCGCTCGCCGAACTCGTGAAGATCGAGCCGAAGGCGATCGGCGTCGGCCAGTACCAGCACGACGTGAACCAGCGTGAACTCGCCCGCTCGCTCGACGCGGTCGTCGAGGATTGCGTGAACGCGGTCGGCGTCGACGCGAACACGGCATCGGCCCCGCTGCTCGCACGCGTGTCGGGCCTGAACGCGACGCTCGCGCGCAACATCGTCGACTACCGCGATGCGAACGGCCCGTTCCCGTCGCGCGAGCACCTGCGCAAGGTGCCGCGCCTCGGCGACAAGACGTTCGAACAGGCCGCCGGCTTCCTGCGCATCAACGGCGGCGAAAATCCGCTCGACCGCTCGTCGGTGCACCCGGAAGCCTATCCGGTCGTCGAGCGGATGCTCGCGAAGATCAGCAAGCGCATCGACGACGTGCTCGGCAACCGCGAAGCGCTGTCGGGCCTGTCTCCTGCGGAATTTGTCGACGAACGTTTCGGCCTGCCGACCGTGCGCGACATCCTGTCCGAACTGGAGAAGCCGGGCCGCGATCCGCGCCCGGAATTCAAGACCGCGACGTTCCGCGAAGGCGTCGAGAAGGTGTCGGATCTCGTGCCGGGCATGACGCTCGAAGGGGTCGTGACGAACGTCGCCGCGTTCGGCGCGTTCGTGGATATCGGCGTCCATCAGGACGGCCTCGTCCACGTGTCCGCGATGTCGACGAAATTCATCAAGGACCCGCACGAAGTCGTCAAGGCCGGCCAGGTCGTCAAGGTGAAGGTGCTCGACGTCGACGTGAAGCGCCAGCGCATTGCGCTGACGATGCGCCTCGACGACGATGCGGCAGCCCCCGGCATGTCGTCGCGCGGCAGCCAGGATCGCGGCAACGCGGGACGTGGCGCCGCCCGCCCGCCGCGTTCGCGCGAGCCGGAACCGGCCGGCGCGATGGCCGCGGCATTCGCGAAGCTGAAGCGCTGAGCACGCGAAAGCCGTCGACGCGAGAAAAGCCCGCCGCAAGGCGGGCTTTTCTATTGCTGCCGCGAACGCACACGGCTCGACGCTCACTGGCGTCTGCGCGCACGCAGTCGGCTATCTGATTGGATGGTTTGGCCAGTGCGGAACACGCAGCGCGATGCGGCTGCGTTGGCTCTCACGGTGACGGCCGGCGATGCGAACGATCGCGGCCAGTCCGGGCGGTCGACAGACGCGGCGTGCGGCCGTCAGGCCCGCGCGCCGCACCTGGTCAGATCTCGATCTTCGTGCCGAGCTCGACGACGCGGTTCGCCGGAATCGAGAAGAAGTCGGTCGGCTTCGCGGCATTCTGATGCATCCACGCGAACACGCGCTCGCGCCAGATCGACATCCCGGGCAGATGCGTCGGCACGACCGTTTCGCGCGCGAGGAAGAACGACGTGTCCATCAGCTCGAACGTCATGTCGTGCGCGCGGCCGAATTCCTCGAGCACGGCCTTCACGTCCGGCGTCTCGTTGAAACCGTACTCGGCCTTGACGATGTACAGCCCGCCGCCCGCATCGCGCGAGCTCAGGCGCTTGTCGTCGCGCACGTAAGGAAAGTCGCGCGTGACGAACGTCAGGAAAATGGTTCGCTCGTGCAGCACCTTGTTGTGCTTCAGGTTGTGCAGCAGGCTGACGGGCACGAGCTTGTCGTTGCCGGTCAGGTAGATCGCGGTGCCCGACACGCGATGCGGCGGATGCGCGAGCAGCCCTTGCAGGAACGGCTCGAGCGGAATGCCGTCGGCTGCCGTGCGCTCCTTGACGATGTGGCGCCCCTTGTACCAGGTCATCAGCAGGAAGAACAGCAGCGCGCCGATGCCGAGCGGCAGCCAGCCGCCCTGCGCGACCTTCAGCAGGTTTGCGCCGAAAAAGCCGAGGTCGATCGCGAGGAACACCGCGATGATCGCGCCGACCAGCAACCGGTTCCAGTTCCACACCTTCACCATCACGACGCATGCGAGCACGGTCGTGATCACCATCGTCGCCGTCACCGCAATGCCGTACGCAGCCGCGAGGTTGTCGGAGCTCTTGAAGCCGACCACGATGCAGAGGATCACGAACAGCAGCAGCCAGTTCACGACCGGCACGTAGATCTGGCCGATCGCGAGTTCCGACGTATGCAGCACCTTCATGCGCGGCACGTAGCCGAGCTGGATCGCCTGCGACGTCAGCGAATACGCACCCGAGATCACGGCCTGCGACGCGATCACGGTCGCAACCGTCGACAGCACGACGAGCGGCAGCAGCCCCCATTCGGGCGCCAGCAGGAAGAACGGGTTCTCGATCGCCTTCGGGTTCTGGATCAGCAGCGCGCCCTGGCCGAAGTAGTTCAGCACGAGCGACGGCATCACGAGCCCGTATGCAGCGAGGCGAATCGGCTTCGCGCCGAAGTGACCCATGTCCGCGTAGAGCGCTTCCGCGCCGGTCAGCACCAGCACGACCGAGCCGAGCACGACGTAGGCCTGCAGCAGGTGATCGGCCATGAACGACGCTGCGTAGTACGGATTGATTGCCGCGATGATGCCGGGCACGCGCACGATGTGGTACACGCCGAGCGCCGCGATCACGACGAACCACAGCACCATGATCGGGCCGAACAGCTTGCCGACCAACGCGGTGCCGTGGCGCTGGATCCAGAACAGCGCGATCAGGATCACGATCGTGATCGGCAGCACGAGGTGCGACAGGTGCGGCGTCGCGATTTCGAGACCTTCGACGGCCGACATCACCGAGATCGCCGGCGTGATCACCGCGTCCCCGTAGAACATGCATGCGCCGAATATCCCGAGCGCCATCAGCGCCCCCGCGACGCGGGTTTTCGAGTCGAGCGGCCGCAGCGACAGCGCCATCAGCGCGAGCACGCCGCCTTCGCCGTTGTTGTCTGCCCGCATCACGAACAGCAGGTACTTGACGCCGACCACCAGGATGATCGCCCAGAACAGCAGCGAGATCACGCCGAGAATCGAGCTTTCGGTCAGCGGAATGCCATGCGCGGGGCTGAACGCCTCCTTGAGCGAATACAGCGGGCTGGTGCCGATGTCGCCGAACACGACGCCGATGGCTGCTATCGCTAGCGCCCGCATCGAGTGTTGTTGCGTCGAGTGCGGCGCGTGTGCTGCGTCGGTCGCGTGGATCGTGTCGTTCATATGAAGCGTAATAATCGGGTCCGGGTCGGACAAAACGAGCGCTATTCTACTCGCGCCCCCGTGAAACGCCGCCCTGCTCTGTTGCCGTGAAGCCACGTGATCCACGCTGCGCATGCAATCCGGCGCGAGCTGTGGCAGGGCTGCCATCATAGCCGGGGCGACGCCGTCTGCCTACCGGATACGCAGAGAACGCCGCGGCGCGCAAACGGTGCCGCAACGAAAAACGGCGCCGCAAGCGGCGCCGTACAAGGCTTTCCTTCGATCGGCCGGCCGCTTACGCGCCCGAACCGTCGCGCTGCGCGCGACCGCGCTTGATCCATGCCGCGAGGTTGTGCGGGCGAACCGTGTCCCACTCCTCGAACGGCTGATGAATCCACGGATTCGTCGGCAGATATTGCGTGTGATAGTCGGGCTTGACCTTCGAGCAACCCTTGTACCAGAGCACGGCCGAACGCACGGCCGTCACGGCCGGATAGCGCTCCTTCAGGTGCTCCTGCACGCGCGCGAGCGTGACGCCCGAATCGACGAGATCGTCGACCAGCAGCACGTTGCCCGCGAGGTTGCCGCGCGTCATCGTGATGTACTGCGCGATGTCGAGGTCGCCCTGCTCGGTGCCGGCTGCTTCCCGGTACGAACTCGTCGCAAGGATCGCGAGCGGCACGTCGTAGATGCGCGACAGCTGATCGCCGACGCGCAGGCCGCCGCGCGCGAGACACAGGATCTGGTCGAACTTCCAGCCCGATGCGTGCACCTCGAGCGCGAGCAACTCGATCAAACGATGATATTCGTCCCAGCCTACCCACAGGTTCTTGTCGTCGTTGCGCGGATCGGTCATCAAGTCTGCCGCCGTCATCGTGATTTGCTGCGTCATCTGAGGTTACACCTTGAACGGATGGCGGAGCAGGATCGTTTCGTCGCGGTCCGGGCCCGTCGACACCATGTCGACCGGCACGCCAGCCACTTCCTGGACGCGGGTCAGGTAGGCCTGCGCGTTCGCCGGCAGTGCTTCCCACGTCTTGATGCCGACCGTGCTTTCCTTCCAGCCGGAGAAGGTTTCGTACACGGGCTCGCAACGGGCCACATCGGCCGCGCCGCGCGGCAGGATGTCCACATCCTTGCCGTCGATCTTGTAGCCGACGCACAGCTTGACTTCGTCGAGGCCGTCGAGCACATCGAGCTTCGTCATGCACAGGCCCGACACGCCGTTGATCTGGATCGAGCGGCGCAGCGCGGCCGCATCGAGCCAGCCCGTGCGGCGCGGACGGCCGGTGACGGAACCGAATTCCTTGCCGACGTTCGCGAGCGTGACGCCGACCTGGTCCTGGCGCTGCGGGTTGTCCGCATCGTACAGTTCGCTCGGGAACGGGCCCGAACCGACGCGCGTGCAATACGCCTTCGTGATGCCGAGGATGTAGTTGAGCTTCTGCGGACCGACGCCCGCGCCGGCCGACGCCGCACCCGCGACGCAGTTGCTCGACGTGACGAACGGATAGGTGCCGTGATCGATGTCGAGCAGCGTGCCTTGCGCGCCTTCGAACAGCAGGTTCTGGCCCGCGTTGTTCGCGTCGTACAGGCGGCGCGACACGTCGGCCACCATCGGCTTCAGGCGGTCGGCATAGCCGAGCATCGTGTCGAGCGTGGCCTGGAAGTCGACGGCCGCGCCACCCAGGTACTGGGTCAGCACGAAGTTGTGGAAATCGAGGTTTTCGCGCAGGCGGTCGGCGAAAGTCTTCGCGTCGAACAGGTCCTGCACGCGCAGCGCGCGACGGCCGACCTTGTCTTCGTACGCGGGGCCGATGCCGCGGCCCGTCGTGCCGATCTTGCCCGCGCCCTTGCGCGCCTCGCGCGCCTGGTCGATCGCGATGTGGTACGGCAGGATCAGCGTCGTGGCTTCGGAAATGAACAGACGGTCGCGCACGTTCACGCCGGCTTCTTCGAGCTCGCCGATTTCCTTGAACAGTGCTTCGGGGGACAGGACGACGCCGTTGCCGATGTAGCAGGCGACGCCTTCACGCATGATGCCCGACGGAATGAGGCGCAAGATCGTTTTCTTGCCGCCGATGATGAGGGTGTGGCCGGCGTTGTGGCCGCCCTGGAAACGCACGACGCCCTGAGCGTGGTCCGTCAGCCAGTCGACGATCTTGCCCTTGCCTTCATCACCCCATTGAGTTCCCACAACGACGACATTGCGCCCGGGAGTCACGTTCACTGCGCTGGCAGACATGTTGATTCGTTAGCTGGTTAAAAACGTATTCTACCTATGTTCGCGGGCGTTTCCGAATTTTTCCGTTTCGCTTCAACGATATGCACGCCGAAGCACGGCCCGCGAACGCCTGTTTATCGGGGTTCGACCACCCATGCGCCGTTGCGCTCGACGAGCGAACGGTCGCAGGCGAACTCGTCGAGCACGTGGTCGTGGCCCGGCAGTGCCTGGATCACGACCTCGCCCGCATCGCGCAGCGCCGCGACGGCCGCGCCCAGCGCGTCGTCCTGCGCCCACGGCGCGAGAATCGCGGTGCCGCGCGCCTCGACCGGCGAAATCCGCGCGAGCTCGCGCAGGTCGAGCGAGAAGCCCGTGGCCGGACGGGCACGGCCATATGCCTGGCCCACGTGGTCGTAGCGGCCGCCGCGCGCGATCGCGTTCGGCACGCCGTCGATGTACGCGCTGAACATCGCGCCGCTGTGGTATGCGTAGCCGCGCAGGTCGGCGAGGTCGATCGCCACTTCGGCGCCCTTCGCCTGCGCGGCGAGCTGCGCCAGATCGTCGAGCGCCCGCGTGATTTCGGGCAGCACCGGCAGCCGTGCGCGCGCCTCGGCGAGTACGTTCGCGTCGCCGTAAAGGTTCGGCAGCGCGCGCAGCGCTGCCCGCGTATCGGCACCGAGATCGTCGGTGAGCTCGTTCAGCAGCGGCACGTCCTTGCCCGACAGCGCGTCGTACAGGGACTCGCCGCGCTCGGCGGCCTGCGCATCGCGCGCCAGCAGCGCCGCGAGCACGCCCGCGTGGCCGAGGTCGAGACGGATGCGCGACAGGCCCGCGAGATGCAGTGCGTCGAGCATCAGTTGCTGGATCTCGAGATCGGCTTCCAGCCCGGCATGCCCGTAGATTTCGGCGCCGATCTGGATCTGCTCGCGCGTCGCATGCAGGCCGCGCGGACGCGTATGCATCACGTGGCCCGCATAGCAGAGGCGCGTCACGCCCTGACGGTTCAACAGGTGCGCGTCGATCCGCGCGACCTGCGGCGTGATGTCCGCGCGCAGGCCGAGCGTGCGGCCCGACAGCTGGTCGACCAGCTTGAAGGTGCGCAGGCGCAGATCGGCGCCGCCGCTCGTCAGCAGCGACTCGAGATACTCGAGCAGCGGCGGCATCACCATTTCGTAGCCGTACGAACGGAAACGGTCGAGCAGCCTGCGGCGCAGCTCCTCGATCTTGCGCGCTTCCGACGGCAGTACGTCGGCGATATTCTCGGGAAGTAACCAGGTCGACATCGGTACGGTCCTACGACGGGAAACAGCGCGCGACACGCGCGCCGCAATATGAATCGAAAATCCGGAATCGGGCGGAACGAACGGCGGATGCGCCGTCCGGATCAGGTCTCCGGTCAGGTGGCGAGTAGCAGCAGCACGAGCCCGAGCACCATCACGATCAGCCCGCCGATCCGGATATGATGCGGCGGCCGCTCAGCTATTCTACGAAACGTGTCGCGCCAGGCGACGGGAAACACGAAGGGAAACGCCCCCTCGATGATCAGCATCAGCGCTACTGCGAGCAACAACGAGCCAGCCAGGTCCATGCGAGCGACGGCGCCGCTCGACGCGGCGCCCCAAGGTCAGTGTTTGCGGGGAGCAGGCGCCGACGGTGCGGCACCGCCCGTCGGGCTGCGCATGAAGCGGAAGAACTCGCTGTCGGGATCGACGACGATGATGTCGTTGCGCTTGAACGTCTTCCGGTAGGCCTGCAGGCTCGCGTAGAACTGATAGAACTGCGGATCGCGGCCGAACGCATCGGCGGCAATCGTCGCGGCCTTCGCGTCGCCCTCGCCCTTGATCGTCTGTGCGGATTTGTACGCGTTCGCGAGCACGGCCTGCTGTTCGCGTTCAGCGTCGGCCTTGATCTGCTCGACGTCGGACGCGCCCTCCGCACGCACCTGTGCCGCCTGATCGCGCAGCGCGCCGATCATCCGCTGATAGACGGCATCCGTCTGCGCAGCCGGCAAGTCGACGCGCGTCAACTGGACGTCGACCACGTCGACGCCGAAACCGGACGCTTTCGCCTTCGCCGCGTCGCGGGCTGCGTCGGCGATCGCGCGCTGGCCGCCGAGGGCGTCGTCGAGCGCACGCTTGCCGAACGCGTCGCCGAGCGCGCTCTTCAGCACACCGGCCAGGCGTTCGGTAGCCGCCGCCGGATCGCCGCCCGTCACCGTGAAATATTTCAGCGGATCGCTGATCCGGTACTTCACTGCATACGCGACGAGCAGGTCGTGCTTGTCTTCCGTTGCCAGTTGCAGCGGATCGGACGACTCGAGCGATTGCAGGCGCGTGTCGATCAGCGTGGCCGTCTGCAGTGGCGGCGGCAGCTTGAAATGGATACCGGGGCCGGCGAGTTCGGGCTGTGCGCCGTCGCGGCCCGACAGCACGGCCGTATGGCGCGGATCGACGGTCAGGACCGTCGAGGAGGCCGCGAAGGCAACGATCACGATTGCGACGACGAGCGCAATGATTCGGTTCATGTTCTGCGCTCCCGTTACTTCAGATCGTCTTCACGCGACCGGCTGCGGAAACCTTCGCGCGATCGCAGCACGTCGCCGCCCGACGCCACGGCGGCCGATGCCGCGCTCGCGGGTACGGCTGCCGACGGCGCGACAGCCGCCGGCGCAGACGCCGCATCGGGTGCGGTTGCGCCGGTGGACGTCGCGGCGTTTTGCCGCCCCTGCTCGACGAGCTTGTCGAGCGGCAGATACACGACGCTGTTGCCGCCCTTGTTGCCGACGAACACCTTCGTCGCGTTCGAATAGATTTCCTGCATCGTCTCGAGGTACATCCGCTCGCGGATCACCGCCGGCGCCTTCGAGTACTGCGCGTAGACCTGCTTGAAGCGATCGGCATCGCCTTCGGCTTCCGTGACCACGCGATCGGAATACGCCTTCGCTTCGTCGACGAGCTTCGCGGCATCGCCCTGCGCCTTCGGCAGCAGGTCGTTTGCGTACGCCTGCGCGGCGCGCTTCGCGGCCTCGCGCTCGTCGCGCGCCTTCGCGACTTCACCATAGGCGGCCTGCGTCTGCTCGGGCGCGGCGACGCTCTGCATCGTGACGGCCGTCACCTCGAGCCCCGACTGGTAGCGGTCGAGGTCGCGCTGGATCGCGGCGGAAAGCTGCTCGCGCAGCGCGTCGCGGTCCTGGTTCAGCACGTCGGCCGCGCTGCGCGTACCGACGATCGCACGCACCGCGGCCTGCGCGGCCTGCGACACGCTGCGCTCGGGATCGACGCTGCGGAACAGGTAGTCGGTTGCCGAACGAATCCGGTACTGGACGATGAAGCGCACGTCGACGATGTCGGCATCGCGCGTCAGCATCGCCGCTTCCTTCACGTTCGCGAGATGCACGACGTTGTTGCGGCCGATCTCGATCGAGCGGACCTGCGACGTATCGACGATCTCGTGCGACGCGAACGGATACGGCGCGCGCCAGTGCACGCCCTGGCCGACCGTGCCCGACAGCTTGCCGAGCTGCAGTACGACGCCCGTCTGGCCGTCCTGCACGACGAACAGCCCGCTGCCCGCGTAGACCGCGACCAGCACGCCGATCACGATGCCGACGCCGACCCGCGCGGCCCGTCCGTTGTCGGGACGGAAGCCGTTGCCGCCCTTGCCGCCGAAAAGGCCGCTCAAGCGGCGGTTGAAGTTGCGCCACATCTCGTCGAGATCGGGCGGACCTTCACCGTCGCCGCCTTGCGGACGCTTCGATTCGTTCGCACGGGGACGGGATCCGTCTTTGCCATTGCCTTCGCCGCGTCCCCAGCGGGGATCGTTGATCGACAGCAAGGCGCGCATCCGCCGCCAGGTACTCCGCTCGTTGTATTCGTTCACCAGAGTTTGTTCACCAGATTAGACGCCGGCGAACCGGCCGGGACCGGTTAGCGCCCGTGTTCGGAAATCGTGCGGTCTTCGTGTGATTCAGCGGACGCGCCGTCGAGTGCGCCGTTGGGTAACATCGCGCTGGGAAGGTGTTCCGCGGAGGCAATCTCGGCGATGGCGGCACGCAACGCGTCAAGCCCCTGACCGGTGCGTGCGCTCAAAAAGACGCGCGAAATATTACCATACTCGTCCCGCTCGACCGCGTCGCCGCGGGCCGCCAGTTCGGGCACCGCGTCGATCTTGTTGAACACCAGCACCTGCCGGATCGTGTCCGCGCCGATCTCGTGCAGCACGCCGTTGACCTGCTCGATCTGCTCGAGCCTGACCGCACTCGATGCATCGACCACGTGCAGCAGCAGATCCGCGTGGATCGTTTCCTCGAGGGTCGCGCGGAATGCCGCGACGAGCTGGTGAGGCAGCTCCCGGATGAACCCGACCGTATCCGACACGACGATCTGGCCGACCTCGTCGCCGAGGTACACGCGCCGCGACGTCGTATCGAGCGTCGCGAACAGCTGGTCGGCCGCGTAGGCCTGCGCCTTCGTCAGCGCATTGAACAGCGTCGACTTGCCCGCGTTCGTATAGCCGACCAGCGACACCGACATCGTGCCGCTGCGCGCGCGCTGCCGGCGTTGCGTGCTGTGTTGCCGGCGCAGCCGGTCGAGCCGCGACTTCAGCATCTTGATGCGCTCGCCGATCAGCCGGCGGTCGGTTTCGAGCTGGGTTTCGCCGGGGCCGCGCAGGCCGATACCACCCTTTTGCCGTTCGAGGTGGGTCCATGCGCGAATGAGCCGCGTCGACAGGTATTGAAGCTGCGCGAGCTCGACCTGCAGCTTGCCTTCATGGCTGCGGGCGCGCTGCGCGAAGATATCGAGGATGAGGCTCGTGCGATCGACGACCCGCCTGTTAAGTGCCCGCTCCAGATTGCGTTGCTGGGCCGGCGCCAGTGCGTGGTTGAAGATGACGATTTCGACGTTGTGCGTGTCGCAGGCAAGCCGCAGTTCATCGGCTTTGCCGCTGCCGATGAACATCGCGGCATCGGGACTGGCGCGACGACCTGTGAGGGTGACGGCGGGACGGGCCCCCGCGCTGGAGGCGAGAAGACTGAGTTCTTCGAGACTGGCTTCGAAATCGGTCTTGCCGAAATCGATGCCGACGAGCGCTGCGTTGATCAAATTATCGGGTGTCAAGATAAGGCGGCTGGCATCGGTCGCTCGCGGCGACCGGATGCCGGCCGCTGCGATAGGTTAGGACGAAGCTTCCGCGTCCGGGTGGAAATTCACCGGGCGCGCCGGCACGACCGTCGAGATGGCGTGCTTGTAGACCATCTGGGTCACCGTATTACGGAGCAACACGACGTACTGGTCGAACGATTCAATGTTCCCTTGGAGCTTGATGCCGTTGACGAGGTAGATCGAAACGGGAACGTGCTCTTTGCGCAGTGCGTTCAAAAACGGGTCTTGTAACAATTGCCCTTTGTTGCTCATGGCGTACTCCATCTTTTTTTGCAGGTTGATCTGGATTGGCGGGGAAGAAAAAGAGATCCGGCGCCAATCGCTACACTATAGCCGATTTTGCCTGCCCCGCCCGGGGCATAGGCCTTGCAGCCTATCCCTTGCGGGGCGTGCTTCAGCCCTTGTCCGCGTACGGATTGTTCGACGAACGGAACTCTATGCGCAATGGAGTCCCGGTCAGCGAGAAAGTTTCGCGGAACCGGTTTTCCAGGTAGCGCTTGTACGTTTCCGTCACGGCGTCGAGCGCGTTGCCGTGGATCACGATGATCGGCGGATTCTGGCCGCCCTGGTGCGCGTAGCGCAGCTTCGGACGCACCGGACCGCGACGGCGCGGCTGCTGGAACTCGACGGCCTCGATCAGCGCGCGCGTGAGCTTCGGCGTCGGCAGCTTCGCCATCGCCGCCGCGTATGCGTCGTCTACCGAGCGCATCAGCGTGCCGATGCCCGTCTTCTTCGCGGCCGAAATGAAGTGCGATTTCGCGAAGTCGAGGAATTTCAGCTTGCGGGTCAAATCCGCTTTCGCGCGATCGCGCGCGTGCTCGTCGAGCCCGTCCCACTTGTTGACGCCGATCACGAGCGCGCGGCCCTGCTCGACGACGAAGCCGGCGATGTGCGCGTCCTGGTCGGAAATGTCCTGCTGCGCATCCAGCAGAAGAATGACGACATTTGCGTCGGAAATCGACTGCAGCGTCTTCACGACCGAGAACTTTTCGATCGCCTCGAACACCTTGCCGCGGCGCCGCAGGCCGGCCGTGTCGATCAGCGTGTATTTCTTGCCGTTGCGCTCGAAGTCGACGTAGATCGAATCGCGCGTGGTGCCCGGCATGTCGAACGCGATCACGCGGTCCTCGCCGATCAGCGCGTTCACGAGCGTCGACTTGCCGACGTTCGGCCGGCCGACGATCGCGATCTTGATGCCGCGCGACGGGTCGTTCTCGTCTTCCTCTTCGGGCTGGTCCCTGTATGCGACTTCCAGCGCCTCGTTGATCATGTCGGTCACGCCGTCGCCGTGCGCGGCCGAGATCGCGCGCGGGTCGCCGAGCCCGAGCTCGTAGAAGTCGGTCGCGACCGCCGTGTACTTCATCCCCTCGGCCTTGTTGACGACGAGGAAGATCGGCCGGCCGGTCTTGCGCAGGTAGTCGGCGATCGACTTGTCCTGCGGCGCGAGCCCGTTGCGGCCGTCGACGATGAACACGACGACGTCGGCCTCTTCAACCGCCTGCCGCGTCTGGCGCGCCATCTCGTGCAGGATGCCGTCCTTCGCGACGGGCTCGAAGCCGCCCGTATCGACGACCAGGTACGGCCGTTCGCCGACGCGCCCTTCGCCGTAATGGCGATCGCGCGTCAGGCCCGGCAGGTCGGCAACCAGCGCATCGCGCGAGCGCGTGAGCCGGTTGAACAGCGTGGATTTCCCCACATTGGGGCGCCCAACGAGGGCAATGACCGGTTTCATCTGTGTTTTCTACGGTGAAGCGCAGCAGCGGGAGGCCCGCTGCTGCGGGCGGCTGCGCTGAATGAAAATATCACGAATTCGCGCCGCGCCCGATGCGCGCGCCAGGCGCGCGTTGCGCGCCGTCGTCTTTCGTCTCGAACTGCCTTTCAAATACCGAGCGGCCGGGAACACCGGCCGCCTTCATGTCGCGCGGCCAAGGCGCGCGGGACAAGCCCGTCGCACCGCGGCCGCGCATGTTTCCTGCGCGTCAGCGCGGACGGAACCCGTACAGGCCGCCGTCCTTCGTCTGCACGACGAGCGTATTGCCCGCGAGGACCGGTGCGGCCGTAATCGCGCTGCCATCGGTCTTCATCCGCGCGATGAAGCTGCCGTCTTCGCGCGACAGGAAGTGCACGACGCCCTGGTAGTCGCCCATCACGACCGCATGCCCGAGCAGGTACGGCACACCGACGTCGCGACTCTTGAGCTTGTCGTTGCGCCAGAGCTGATTGCCCGACGCCGCATCGTACGCCGTCACGACCGACCAGTCGTCGCCGCCGGCGACCACCGAATCGTCCTGTGCGAGGCCGCTGCGGCTCGAGAACGGCTTTTCCCACAGCGGGCGGCCCGAATTCGCATCGAAGCAGCCGAGCTGACCCTGGAACGTCACCGCGCAGGCTTCGGCACCCACGAGCGTCGGCGGACCGCTGACGTCGTTGATGCGCTCGACCTCGGTCACGCCCTTCGGGAACGACACGGGCGTCTGCCAGAACGGCTCGCCCGTCTGCAGGTTGATCGCGACGAGACCGCCGCCGGGGAAGCCCGCCAGCACCGCCGCGTCGCCCGCGAACGTCATGCCGGCCGACACGCGCAGGTTCAGCGGCACCGCACGGTTGCGGTAGTTCCACTTCTGTTCGCCCGTCTGCGCGTTGAAGGCGATCACCTGCCCGTCGATCGTGCGGACGACCACGAGGCCATTGCCGACGAGCGGCGGCGAGAAGATCTCGCCCTGCACGCTGGTCTTCCACAGTTGCTTGCCGTCCGGGCCCAGCACGAACACGCCGCCCTTCAGCGCACCGACCGCGGTCAGGTTGCCGTCGCTGCCGACGCCGGCCGACAGGTCCGAATCGACCTTCGAGCGCCAGATCGTCTGGCCCGTCTTCGCGTCGATCTTCTCGACCGAACCGTTTTCGCCCGCCGCGTAGACGGCGTCGCCCACGGCCACCGGCGAGAACAGGTAGCGTCCGCCCTTGCCGACGCTCGCCTTCCAGACCTGTTGCACGTCCATCACGGGCTTGAACTCGGTGAGCGGCGTCGGCACGCGGCGCGCATCCTTCGACGACGAGCAGGCCGCCAATGCCAGGACAGCCGCCGCGCAGGCAACGGGCACAGCGTAACGTTTCAGCAAATTCATCGGTTAGCGAAGCAGAGTTAAGAGGTTGAGGGGACCGGAGTTCAGCCGCCGAGCGCGTCCAGCTTGAACTGCACGAGCTGGCGCGCGGACTGGTCGTCCTTCGACAGGCCGTCGAGCGCCAGCTTGTAAGCGGCGCGCGCATCGTCGGTCTTGCCTTGCGCGGCAAGCAGATCGCCGCGGCGATCGGCCACGAGGCCCTTGAATGCATCGAGCGGCGTACCCGACAGCAGCGCGAGGCCCGCGTCGTACGCCTTCTCGTCGAGCAGCAGCGACGCGAGACGCAGCTTCGCGATCTGCTTGTACTCGTCGTCCTTGGCGTGATCGACGGCCCATTGCAGCTGCGTCTTCGCGCCTGCGGAGTCGCCGGCCGCGTACAGCACCTTCGCGGCCGCCAGCGCCGTCATCTGCGCATACGGCGTGCTGCCGAACTTGTCTTCCATGTCGGCGGCCGCGCGAGCCATCGTCGCCTTGTCGTTCGCGGCGGCGGCCTTCTGGACCTGCTCGTACAGCCCGGACGCCTCGGCAGCCTGACGGCGCTGCCAGTAGTTCCAGCCGTTGAAACCGGCCGCGACGACGAGCGCCGCCAGCACGATCCACGTGGTGAGGTTGCCCCAGCGGGCCCACCACGCCTTGACACTTTCAATCGATTCTTGTTCGTCGTGATAACTCATCGGCGAGCGATTCCTTCCTGTTCAGGCCTTTCTTGTCGAGCGATTGCCAGCGCGATCAGTCGTCGCCGTCTTCGGCGGATGCAACCATCGCATTGATTAGGAATTCGGTCAAGCTTTCGACCGGTACGGTCTGCTGAACGTTCTTTTCCCCGTCTTCGCCTGCACCGCGCAGCGCTTTCACGCCCACCGTGCCGTTCGCGACCTCTTCTTCGCCGAAGATCACCGCGAATGCCGCGCCGCTTGCATCGGCCCGCTTCATCTGCGACTTGAAGCTCGCCGGCGCGCCGTCGGCGCTGCAGTGGAAGATCACGTCGAGGCCCGTGTCGCGCAGGCGCTCGGCCGCGATGAACGCCTGTTCGCGGGCGGTCTCGCCCTGGTGCACGACGTACACGTCGACGCCTTCCTGCTCGGGCGCCAGATCCTCTTCCTTCAGCAGTTCGAGGATGCGCTCGATGCCCATCGCCCAGCCGCACGCGGCGGCCGGCTTGCCGCCGAGCTGCTCGATCAGCGGATCGTAGCGGCCGCCGGCCGCGACCGTGCCCTGCGCGCCGAGCTTGTCCGTCACCCACTCGAACACGGTCAGGTTGTAGTAGTCGAGGCCGCGCACGAGACGCGGGTTGATCTTGAACGGAATGTTGTTCGCGAGCAGCAGGCGCTGCAGCCCCTCGAAGTGCGCGCGCGATTCGTCGCCGAGAAAATCGATCAGCTTCGGCGCGTTCTGCGCGATCTCCTGCAGCGCGGGATTCTTCGTGTCGAGCACGCGCAGCGGGTTCGTATACAGGCGGCGCTTCGCGTCCTCGTCGAGCACGTCGGCGAACTGCTCGAGGTACTTGATCAGTTCGACGCGGTGCGCGGCGCGCTCTTCGGCGAGGCCGAGCGAGTTGATCTCGAGCTTGATGCCGGTCAGGCCGAGGTCGTCCCACAGGCGCTGGCACATCATGATGATCTCGGCATCCGCATCGGGCCCCGCGAAGCCGAGCGCCTCGACGCCGACCTGGTGGAACTGGCGGTAGCGGCCGCGCTGCGGACGCTCGTGACGGAACATCGGGCCGATGTACCACAGGCGCTTCGGGCCGTCGTACAGCATGTTGTGCTCGATCGACGCGCGCACGACGGCCGCGGTGTTTTCCGGGCGCATCGTCAGGTTCTCGCCGTTCAGCGCGTCGGTGAAGCTGTACATCTCCTTCTCGACGATGTCGGTGACTTCGCCGATGCCGCGCGTGAAGAGCTGCGTGTGTTCGACGATCGGCGTGCGGATGTTCTGGTAGCCGTATGCGCGCAGCAGCGATTTCACGGTGGCTTCGAAGAATTCCCACAGGCCGGCATCCTGCGGAAGGATGTCGTTCATGCCCTTGACGCCGGTGAGTTTCTCGATCTTGCGTTTCTGTTCAGTCATCGTGTGTGTTGACGAATTAGTTCACTGCCGCGTCGGCGCGGCCATAGTTGCGTGCGACGTAGTCGCTGACGATCTGCTGAAATTCCTCGGCGATCCGCTCGCCGCGCAGCGTCTTGACCTTCTCGCCGTCGATGAAGACGGGCGCGGCCGGGTTTTCGCCCGAACCCGGCAGGCTGATGCCGATGTTCGCGTGCTTCGATTCGCCCGGGCCGTTGACGATGCAGCCCATCACCGCGACGTTCATCTTCTCGACGCCCGGGTACTCCTTGCGCCAGACCGGCATCTGCTCGCGCAGGTAGGTCTGGATCTGCATCGCGAGTTCCTGGAACAGCGTGCTCGTCGTACGGCCGCAGCCCGGGCACGCGATCACCATCGGCGCGAACGAGCGCAGGCCCATCGTCTGGAGGATTTCCTGGCCGACGATCACCTCGCCCGTGCGCGACGCGCCCGGTTCCGGCGTCAGCGAGATGCGGATCGTGTCGCCGATCCCTTCCTGCAGCAGCACGCCGAGCGCGGCCGTCGATGCGACGATGCCCTTCGAGCCCATGCCTGCCTCGGTCAGCCCGAGATGCAGCGCGAAGCCGCAGCGGCGGCCGAGTTCGCGGTACACGGCAATCAGATCCTGCACGCCGCTGACCTTGCACGACAGCACGATGCGATCGCGGCCGAGACCCAGCTCGGCTGCGCGCTCGGCCGAGCCGATCGCCGACTGGATCAGCGCCTCGTACATCACGCTTTGCGCGTCCCACGGCTGCGAACGCGCGCCGTTCTCGTCCATCATGCGCGCGAGCAGGTCCTGGTCGAGACTGCCCCAGTTCACGCCGATCCGCACCGGCTTGTCGTACTTGGCCGCAGCCTCGATCATCTGCGCGAACTGCGTATCGCGCTTCGCGCCCTGACCGACGTTGCCGGGGTTGATCCGGTACTTCGACAGCGACTCCGCGCAGCCCGGGTAGTCGCGCAGCAGCAGGTGGCCGTTGTAGTGGAAATCGCCGACGAGCGGCACGGTCACGCCCATCCGGTCGAGCTGCTCGCGGATCGCCGGCACGGCGGCCGCGGCCTCCGGCGTGTTCACCGTGATGCGCACCAGCTCGGAGCCCGCGTTCGCGAGTTCCTTGATCTGGATCGCGGTGCCGATCGCGTCGGCCGTGTCGGTATTCGTCATCGACTGCACGCGCACCGGCGCGGCGCCGCCGATCGTCACGAGCTGCCCGCCCCAGCGGACATCCACCGCATGCGACACGCGGCGCGGCTGATGCCCGCCGAACACCGGCTCGGTTGAACAAATCTGACTGCTGCGTGGGGATTGAGCTTCGGATTGCATCGATAGATCCATTTACGCGGAATGCGCCGCAACGCGGCGCATGAATTGAAAAAGCGCCGTGTCCTCACGGCCTGCCGATATCGACGACAGGCCTTCGCCACGGCGCTTGACGTCAGGGCAACGTGAACCGCGCCACATTACCCCGCGCTGCCGAATATTTTGCCGGATCGACAGGTTTTCCGTCGAACGCAACCGCGTCGAGGCCTGCCTTGTTGCCGATCGTGACCTTGAACGGCCCGTCGCCGGCGACCTGCTTCGTCTCGCCGGCCCGCACCAGTGCCGAGAACAGCTCCTTGCCGTTCTTGTCGCGCACGCTGAACCAGCAATCCTGCTTGACCTTCAGTTCCACCATCGACTGGCCAGCCGCAATCACGACGCTCGCCGGCTCGGCCGGCGTAGCGGCACTCGCGGCCGTCGTTGCCACGACGGGCTGCGATGCAGCCGCCGCGACCGGGGCCACGGGCGCCGGGACAGCAGACGCAATCGCCTGTGCCGGGGCGGCAGATGCAGCGGCCGGGGCCGGAACCTCATTAGCGGCTACGGCCGACGCGCCGCTCGCAGCCGCCTCTTCAACGGAAGACGACGATGCCGCCGACGCGCTCGCAGCCGACGCATGTTCCGCGTCGCCGCCCTTGAAGCGCGCGAGCAGGCTCGACGAATCGCCGCCAGTGTGCCACATCAGTACGGCAACCACTGCGACGACGACAATCGCCGTTCCCCACAGCCACGGGTGGTGGTGCGACGAGCCGCCCAGCGGAATCGACACTCGGCCGCGCGGCAGATCCGTCCCCGACGATGCGGGCATCGACAGATCGACTTCCGGCACCCCGCGCTCGCGGCGCAGCGCCTGCGCGAACGGTTCCGGATCGACGCCGAGCATCTTCGCGTAGCTGCGCACGACACCGAGCGCGAACGTCACGCCAGGCAAATGACTGATATCGCCGGCCTCGAGCGCCCGAAGCTTCTGCGGTGCGACCTTGAGCCGCGCCGATACGTCGTCGACCGTCCAGCCCTTCGTCTCCCGAAGCTGCGCCAGCCGGCTGCCGACCGCCGACAGCGATTCCAGTCCCGCCGGTGCCGGTCTTGCGGCATTCGTCTCTGCGCCGTTAGTCGGCTGCGGCTCACTCATCCTTGTCCTCGCGTCGATTCTTCTTCACTGGCGGCCGCCGCCGGCTCCCCGCCGGCCGGCACCCGCAACTGTCCATACCATGCGCGGCGCCGTGGCGCCGCGACCGATCGCTATTCGCGTGTTGTACCGCCAAGAGGTTCGGGCATCCTCGGCTAGGCACCCCCAGCTGGGCGCCCCCAGCTAGGCGCCCCCGTCAAACCGCCCGAACTTCGATGATTTTTGCTGCTGCGCCCGTTCGTTCCGCGAGGCGCGTGCGGTCCTTCACCGCGCCGGCCAGCTGGCCGCACGCGGCATCGATATCGTCGCCGCGCGTCTTTCGCACGGTCGTGACGACACCCGCGTCGATGAGGACCTGTGCAAAACGCTTGATCTGCTCCGGCTTCGAGCGGATGAGGCCCGATTCCGGAAACGGATTGAACGGGATCAGATTGAACTTGCACGGCACGTCACGCGTGACGGCCAGCAGTTCGCGCGCATGCGCTTCGGTGTCGTTGACGCCGTCGAGCATGCAGTATTCGAACGTAATGAAATCGCGCGGCGCGACTTTCAGATAACGCTGGCACGCGGCCATCAGCTCGCGAAGCGGATACTTCTTGTTGAGCGGCACCAGCTCGTCGCGCAGCGCATCGTTCGGCGCGTGCAGCGAAACGGCCAGCGCGACCGGCAGCTCGGCGCCGAGGCGGTCCATCATCGGCACCACGCCGGACGTCGACAGCGTGACGCGGCGGCGCGACAGGCCGTACGCGTTGTCGTCGAGCATCAGCCGCATCGCGGGCACGACCGCGCTGTAATTCAGGAGCGGCTCGCCCATGCCCATCATCACCACGTTGGTGACGACCCGTTCGGCCTTGCCGTTCGGGCCGGGCGCGCGGCCCAGCGACGCTCGCAATGCAAATTCGGCCATCCGCAGCTGGCCAATGATTTCGGCTGTCGACAGGTTGCGGGAAAAGCCCTGCTTGCCCGTCGAACAGAAGCGGCAGTTGACCGCGCACCCGGCCTGCGACGACACGCACAGCGTGCCGCGCGTCTCTTCCGGGATGAACACGGTTTCGACCGCATTGCCGTTTCCGACGTCGATCAGCCACTTGCGCGTGCCGTCGGTGGAAACGTGATCGCTGGCGATATCCGGCATCACGATCGACGCGCGGCCCTTGAGTTTCTCCCTCAGGGACTTCGCGAGATCGGTCATGCCGTCGAAATCGCCGGCGTTGTACTGATGGATCCAGCGCTGCAACTGCTTGGCGCGGAACGGCTTCTCGCCGAGGCTGCCGCAGTACGCGACAAGACCCTCGGCATCGAAGTCGAGAAGATTGACGGAAGTTTCGCTCGTCATGATGTGCTGCCTTGCCGCGTGCGCTGAATCCTGCCTACCTGCTGCCAGCCAGAGCTTAACGCGAGTAAACGTTCATTTCCGGGAAGAAGAACGCGATTTCGACAGCAGCCGTTTCAGCTGCGTCCGAGCCGTGCACGGCGTTCGCGTCGATGCTGTCGGCGAAGTCGGCGCGGATCGTGCCCTTTTCCGCCTTCTTCGGATCCGTTGCGCCCATCAGGTCGCGGTTCTTCAGGATCGCGCCTTCACCTTCCAGAACCTGGATCATCACCGGGCCCGAGATCATGAAATCGACGAGATCCTTGAAGAACGGACGCGCTGCGTGAACCGCGTAGAACTTCTCTGCGTCAGCACGCGACAGGTGCGCCATGCGCGATGCGACGATCTTCAGGCCGGCGCCTTCGAAACGGCTGTAGATCTGGCCGATCACGTTCTTTGCCACCGCATCCGGCTTGATGATCGACAGGGTGCGCTCGATTGCCATAAAAACTCCAAGAAATTAAGAAGTTACAGGTTCAAATGAATCCGCTATTGTAGCACGATCCCGTGTATCATTGCGATTGAACCCTTACACACGTGAAAGGTTCCGAATCCATATGTTTTGCGCCGCGCAGCCATTGAAACCTCGCGGCGCGGAACGTATCTTAGCCATAGCTGCTCCGGTTTGCTGCGCCGCACACCGCGCGCGCCGAACCGGCCCCGGACGCCCACGCGTTCCATGTTAGGAGAAACCATGAACGACTATCCGTACAATTTCGGTCGCGGCGGTTCCGTCAGCACCGCCGAGGTTCGCAACCGCGTGCTGCGGAACACGTACTGGCTGCTCGCGCTATCGATGGTGCCGACCGTGCTGGGCGCCTGGGTCGGCGTCGCGACGGGCTTCTCGCTGTTCGCGGCCACGAGCCCGATGATGAGCCTGCTCGCGTTCTTCGCGATCGCGTTCGGCTTCATGTTCGCGATCGAGCGGACGAAGAACAGCGCGGCCGGCGTGTTCGTGCTGCTCGGCTTCACGTTCTTCATGGGCCTGATGCTGTCGCGGCTGTTGAGCTTCATCCTCGGTTTCTCGAACGGCCCGTCGCTGATCATGCTTGCGTTCGGCGGCACCGGCATCATCTTCGCCGCGATGGCGACGATCGCCACCGTCAGCAAGCGCGATTTCTCGGGGCTCGGCAAATGGCTGTTCATGGGCGTGATCGTGATCCTGCTCGCGTCGGTCGCGAACATCTTCCTGCAGTTGCCGGCACTGATGCTCACCGTGTCGGTGCTCGCGATCGCGATCTTCTCGGCGTACATGCTGTTCGACGTCCAGCGCGTCGTGAACGGCGGCGAGACGAACTACATCTCGGCGACGCTCGCGATCTACCTCGACCTGTACAACGTGTTCACGAATCTGCTCGCGCTGCTCGGCATCTTCGGCGGCAACCGCAACTGACGTTCGCCACGCACCATGAAAAAACCGGCCCGAGGGCCGGTTTTTTTACGTCCACCGCCCGGCTCAGTCGCGCTCGAACAGCGCGATCGATTCGACGTGCGACGTATTCGGGAACATGTTCACGACACCGGCGCCCTTCAGCCGGTAGCCGGCCTCGTGCACGAGCAGGCCCGCGTCGCGCGCAAGCGTCGACGGGTTGCACGACACGTAGACGATCCGCTTCGGCAGCGGGCCTTCGCCGCTTTGCGCAATCTCGGCCAGCGCCTTCGACACCGCGAGCGCGCCTTCGCGCGGCGGATCGATCAGGAACTTGTCGAATGCGCCGAGCGCGCGGATGTCGTCGCCCGTCACTTCGAACAGGTTCCGGCACGCGAACGTCGTATGGCCGTCGACACCGTTCTCGCGCGCATTCGCGAGCGCGCGCGTCGTCAGCGTTTCGCTGCCCTCGATGCCCATCACCTCGCGCGACAGGCGCGCGAGCGGCAGCGTGAAGTTGCCGATCCCGCAGAACAGATCGAGCACGCGGTCGTCGCGCGACGGCGCGAGCAGGCGCAGCGCGCGGCCCACCAGCACGCGGTTGATCTGATGGTTGACCTGCGTGAAGTCGGTCGGCTTGAACGGCATGCGGATGCCGAACTCCGGCAGCGTGTAGTCGAGCGACACGTCGAGCGGATAGAACGGCGTCACCGTGTCGGGGCCCTTCGGCTGCAGCCAGAACTGCACCTTGTGCTCGTCCGCGAACGCACGCAGCAACGCTTCGTCGTCCGCGTTGATCGGCTCCAGCACGCGCAGCACGAGCGCCGTGACCTCCGAGCCGACCGCGAGCTCGATCTGCGGCATCCGATCGCGGATCGACAGCCCCTCGACGAGCCGGCGCAGCGGCACGAGCATCGCCGACACGTGCGGCGGCAGCACCTCGCAGCTCGTCATGTCGGCGACATAGCTGCTCTTCTTCTCGTGGAACCCGACCAGCACGCCGCCCTTCTTCGCCACGTTGCGCACGGTCAGGCGCGCCCGGTAGCGATAACCCCACGACGGGCCGTGGATCGGCGCGAACATCGTTTCCGCACGCAGCTTCGCCAGGTGCCACAGGTTGTCTTCGAGCACGCGCTGCTTGACCGCCACCTGCGCGCGCATGTCGAGATGCTGCATCGAGCAACCGCCGCAGGTGCCGAAGAACTTGCATTTCGGCTGCGTGCGCATCACGCTCGGGCGCAGAATATCGACAACCGTCGCCTGCTCGTAGCTCGGCTTGCGGCGGTAGCTCGAATAGGTCACGCGCTCGCCGGGCAGCGCGCCCTCGACGAAGATGACCTTGCCCGGCTCGCCGCCCTCGGTCATCGTGCGGCCGACACCGCGCGCTTCCATGTCGAGCGATTCGATCTCGAGAACCGGGGCGATCCCGGGCGCGACGGGCGCATTTTTCGATTTGCGCGCAGAAGTGGGGACGGCTTCGGACACCAGCTTTTCCTGACAAACGTTGAAGAAGGCGAGATTGTAGACGACGAAGGCCCGCATCGGCCGCTTTGCATCGGGCAAGCGCCGACACTTAAGCATAGACGGCCACGCATTGCGCCGGGACGGCCAGGCGAATAGCTCGGGAACGCCCGCAGCCGGCGGGATGCGAACCAGTCAGGAGAGGCCGGGAACCAGAGATCCGCCCGACAGGAGATTCGACCATGCAACTGATCGACTGGAACATCCAATGGGGTCGGGACGCCAACGGCGTTGTCGACCTTTCGCGCACCGTCGCGACGATCCGCCGGCTCGGCGATTTCGACGTGCTGTGCCTGCAGGAGGTCACGCGCGGCTTCGGCGCACTGCCCGGCCGGCCCGGCCCCGACCAGTTCGTCGAACTCGCGGCACTGCTGCCCGGCTATACGATCGTCGAAGCCATCGGCGCGGACCTGCCGGCCCTCGAACCGGGCGTACCGCGCCGCCAGTTCGGCAATGCGATCGCGACCCGGCTGCCGGTCGGGCGCGTGCTGCGCCAGTTACTGCCGTGGCCGGCCGACGCCGGCGCGCCGTCGATGCCGCGCATCGCGCTCGACGTCGAGCTGCACGCGCCGTTCGGCCCGCTGCGCGTGGTTACCACGCACCTCGAATACTATTCGGCGCGCCAGCGGCTTGCGCAGGTCGACGCGCTGCGCGCCCGGCATCGCGAGGCCTGCGCGCACGCGGAACAGCCCGCGCCCGCCGAAACTGCCGAGGGACCGTTCAGCGCGACCGGCCAGCCGCGCAATGCGATCGTCTGCGGCGATTTCAACAGCGCGTTCGGCAGCGATGCGTACCGGCGCTTCCTGGAGCCGATCGCCGACGCCCCGCGCTTCGTCGACGCATGGGTCGCGCGGCATCCCGGCAGCACGCCGCCGCCGACAGCCGGCGTCTACGATACGGTGCAATGGTCGGAGGGGCCGCTCGCGTGCGACTTCGTGTTCGTGACGGATACGCTGCTGCCGCGCGTCATGCGCTGCGAGATCGACGGCGACGTGCGCGCGTCGGATCACCAGCCGGTGCTGCTCGAACTCGCTTGATCGCGCCCGCCCGCGCTACGCGGCGAAGCCGGCCAGGTATTCGGCCCAGTGCGACGCCGGTTCCTGCGCGAGCGCGTTCTTCACGAGCAGGATCTCGTCCGCATACTCGCTCTGCGTCAGGCCGCCGCGCATCAACTGGAACCGGCAATACAGCAGGTACGTATTGACGACGTCGGTCTCGCAATAATTACGAATTTCCTCGATCCGCCCGTCCTGGAACGCCGGCCACACCTGGCTGCCGTCCATCCCGAGCTTGCCCGGAAAGCCGCACATCTTCGCGAGCGCGTCGAGCGGCGCGTTCGCGCGCGCCTGATACATCGCGAGCACATCCATCAGGTCGGTATGCCGCGAGTGATAGCGCGAGATGTAGTTGTTCCACTTGAACTCGCGGTCGTCCTCGCCGAGATCCCAATAGCGGGTCGCGGGGATACCGTGCACGAGCGCGCGGTAATGGAGCACCGGAAGATCGAAGCCGCCGCCGTTCCACGACACGAGCTGCGGCGTGTATTTCTCGATCACGCGGTAAAACGACTGGATCAGCGTCGCTTCGTTGTCCTGCGGCGTGCCGAGCGAGCGGACGCGAAAGCCGTTGTTGTCGCGGAACACGCACGAGATCGCCGCGATACGCTGCAGGTGATGCGGCAGGAAATCGCCGCCGGTCTTCTCGCGCCGTGCGGCGAACGCATGTTCGGCCACCGCGGCGTCGTCGAGCGTCGCGGGCAGGTCTTCCAGACGGCGAATGCCGTCGACATCGGGAATCGTCTCGATGTCAAAAACAAGAATCGGAGTCATCGGTTACAGAACGGCGTCCTTGCGCACGCCGTTGGAGGCGAAAAACCGCTTGAGGCGCACCAGCGCTTCCTGCTGGATCTGCCGCACGCGCTCGCGCGTGAGCCCCATCTCGTCGGCGAGCTCTTCGAGCGTCGCCGGTTCGATGTGGTTCAGGCCGAAGCGGCGCTCGATCACGTGCCGATGCTTGTCGGACAGCCGCGACAGCCACGCGCGCGTCAGCGTCTCGAGCTCGCGGTGCTGCACCTCGGCGTCGGGCGACTGGCTCTGGTCGTCGGGCAGCAGGTCGAGCAGGCTGCTCGCGGGATCGAGGTCGAGCGGTGCGTCGAGCGACGCCGTGTGCTCGTTGAGCGCGAGGATGTCGGTGACTTCCTCGGCGGTCTTGCCAGTGAGATAGGCGATGTCGTCGATGCTGGCTTCGCGGCGCTCGGCCGCCTCGCCCGTCGACATCGAATTCTTTTCGAGGTGGCGCTTCGCGCGCAGCACCTGGTTCAGTTCGCGGATCACGTGCACGGGCAGGCGCACCGTGCGGGCCTGGTTCATGATCGCCCGCTCGATGCTCTGCCGGATCCACCAGGTCGCATAGGTCGAGAAGCGGAAACCGCGCGTCGGGTCGAATTTCTCGATCGCGTGCATCAGGCCGAGGTTGCCCTCCTCGATCAGGTCGAGCAGCGGCACGCCGCGGTTCAGATACCCCTTGGCGATGCTGACGACGAGACGCAGGTTGCGCTCGATCATCACCTGCCGCGCCTCGAATTCGCCAGCCTTGGCGAGCCGGGAATAGCGCTGCTCTTCCTCGACGGTCAGCAGCGGCTTCACGCTGATGCGGTTCAGGTAATGCTGGATCGTGTCGGCCGTGAGCTCGGCCTGCAGCAGCGTGCGGAAATCGTCGACGTCGGGCGCGGCTTCCGCGCGGCCTTCGCGCTCGTCGTCGCCACCGTCCGCCTCGGCGTCGCGTGCCTCGAGATCTCGTTCGTTTTCCGCGACGTCGTCGTCATCGTCCGTCGAAGCGCCAGCTCGCCCCGCCGATGCTTGCGTGGCACGACTGATCTTCTCAGACTCGGCTTGCGGCTCGTGGCGCTTCGATTTCGGCATGGTCGTCTCGGTTATTGAGGCGGCAAATACTTCAGCGGATCGACAGGCTTACCCTGCCGGCGAACCTCGAAATGCAGCATCACGCGGTCGGCATCGCTGTTACCCATCTCGGCGATCTTCTGCCCCTTCGTTACCGCGTCCCCCTCTTTTACCATCAAAGCGCGATTGTGTGCATACGCCGTGAGGTAAGTTGCATCGTGTTTGATGATAATGAGGTTGCCGTAGCCACGCAGGCCGTTGCCCGAATAGACGACGCGGCCGTCGGCCGCCGCCTTCACGGCCTCGCCGGCCGTGCCGCCGATGTTGACACCCTTGTTCTTCGCGTCGTCGAACCCGTTCAGCACCGGGCCGCGCGCGGGCCACGCGAACGTCACGGGGCCGCTCGGGGCCGCCGCCGTGTCGCTCGACCCGGTGGCCGCAGCCGGCGGCGTTGCGAGCGTGGACGACGTGCCGGCGGCCGGCGTCGCGGGACCGCTGCTGAGCGGCGCAGTCGCAACGGCGGCGCCCGCGATCGGAGCGGCGGCCGGTGCGCCCGCAGCCGGTACGCCCGCACCCACAGCGCCAGCGCCGCCCGGCGGCGCAACGCGCAGTAACTGGTCGACTTCGATCTGGTTCGGGTTCGTCAGGTTGTTCCACGACGCGATGTCGCGATAGTTCTGCCCGTTCTCGAGCGCGATCCGGTACAGCGTGTCGCCCGGCTTCACCCGGTAGTAACCAGGCGGCGGCGGCCCGAGCGGCACCGCGGGCTGCGCGGCGGCCGTCGTGCCGAGCGACCCGGAGCGGTCGACGACGGGCGCGTTGTCGAGCCGCGTCGCACAGGCGGCCAGTAGCGTGGAGAACGCAGCCACACAGATCGCGCGCTGGGCGAACGTGAGCGGTTCCCTGGATCGGTTGTTTTGCATCGCGCGCAACATACTCATCGGTTTCAAATCACTCCGGATTTTAAAGGGACAAAGAAAACGCGATCAAGCCGGGACTCTCGCCATTGCGCGTGCGCGACGCGCTCGACGAGCGTGAGCACCTGGTGCTGCCCGCTCTGCGCGCCGACCGGCGCGACGAGCCGCCCGCCGATCGCAAGCTGCTCGAGCAGCGCCTGCGGCACGTCGAGCCCCGCCGCCGCGATCACGATCGCGTCGAACGGGGCCGCGGACGGCAGGCCGACACGCCCGTCGCCGTAGTGCAGACGGATGTTCGGCACGCGCAGCGGGCGCAGGTTCAGCTTCGCGCGCTCGTAGAGCGGCTTGATGCGTTCAATCGAATACACGTCGCGTGCCACGTGGCTCAGCACGGCTGCCTGGTAGCCGCAGCCCGTGCCGATCTCGAGGACGCGCTCGAGCGTGCGGCCGGCCATCGCGAGCTCGATCATGCGCGCGACGACCGACGGCTTTGAAATTGTTTGCTGATGGCCGATCGGCAACGCCGAATCTTCATAGGCCTGCGTCGCAAGCCCAGGATCCACGAACATGTGGCGCGGCACCGCGGCCATCGCTTCCAGCACGCGCGCGTCGGTCACGCCGTTCGCGCGCAGCCGTTCGACCATCCGCTCGCGCACACGTTCCGACGTGAGCGCGAACGCGCCGGCCGGCGCGACGCTCGGCGCGGCCGGCTTCGGCAGCGCGGGCTTCAACGCGGTCGGCTTCGGCGCGGTCGCAGGCTTCGCGGCGGCGGAACCGGACAGCGGCGCCCGGCCGGCAGCCGGCTTTACCGCAACCGGTTTCAGCACGGCCGCGGGCTTGTCGGTGGCCTTCGGCGCCGCGACCGCCGCATGGCGTTCACCGGCCCGACCTTCCGATTTGCGTGGCGCTCGCTTGAGATCTTCGAGCGCGAGCGGGAACCGCTTCGCGCGCTCGCCGCTCATGAAGCCCGCCCTCCGGCGCGCGCCCATTCGCGCGTCGCGGGCAGCATCTGCGTATGCGTGAGGTCGAGCTGCAGCGGCGTGATCGAAACGAAACCGTTTGCGACGGCGTGGAAATCGGTGCCCTCGCTCGCGTCCAGCGCCGCGCCCGCCGCCCCGATCCAGTAGACCGGCTCGCCGCGCGGGTCGGTCTGGCGAATCACCGGCTGCGACGGATGACGCTTGCCGAGGCGCGTGACCTTCCAGCCCTTCAGTTCGTCGTAAGGCAGGTTCGGAATATTGACGTTCAGCAGCGGCTGGCCCGGCAGCGGATTCGCGAGGAAGTGCTCGACGATTTCCGCGGCGACACGCGCGGCGTCCGCCAGATGGGTCCAGCCCTTGTCGGCCAGCGAGAATGCGATGGCGGGAACGCCGAACATGATGCCTTCGGTGGCCGCTGCAACTGTCCCCGAATAGAGCGTGTCTTCGCCCATGTTCTGGCCATTGTTGATCCCCGACACGACGAGGTCCGGCTTCGCGTCGGCCATCCCCGTCAACGCGACGTGCACCGAATCGGTCGGCGTGCCGTTCACGTAGAAGAAACCCGTACCCGTCGCGCGCTGCACCGACAGCGGCCGCCACAACGTGAGGGAATTCGATGCGCCGCTGCAGTTCTGCTCGGGCGCGATCACCGTGAGTTCGGCCAGCGGCTGCAGCGCTTCGCTGAGCGCGGCGAGACCGGGGGCGAGATAGCCGTCGTCGTTGCTGAGTAGGATTCGCATCCGGCGATTGTAACCGAGGAAAGATGGCGCGAGAGCGACAGTCCGGCGGCCGCGGACGGGCGATTGCGCACGGTGCGCCGCCGCATCGAGCGGCGGCGTTCTGCGCTCAGATCGCGCCCGCGTCGCGCAGTGCGGCAATCGCCTGCGCGTCGTAGCCGAGACCGCGCAGCACCTCGTCCGTATGCTCGCCGAGCTCGGGCCCGAGCCAGCGCGTTTCGCCCGGCGTGTCCGACAGCTTCGGCGTGATGTTCGGCAGCGGAATATCGGTGCCGTCGGCGAGCTTGAAGCGCTGGATCATCTGCCGCGCGACGAACTGCGGATCGGTGAACATGTCCGCGGCACTGTAGATGCGCCCGGCCGGCACGTCGGCCGCGTTGAGCACGACGAGCGCATCGTCGATCGTGCGCGGCGCGAGCCACTCGGCAATCGCGTCGTCGATTTCCTGCGTGCGCGGCACGCGCCCGTCGTTGCGCGCGAGCGCGGGATCGTCGGCGAGGTCGTCGCGCTCGATCGCCTTCATCAGCCGCTTGAAGATCGGGTCGCTGTTGCCGCCGATCACGATGCTGCCGTCGCGGCACGCATAGGTATTAGACGGAACGATGCCCGGCAGCGACGCGCCGGTGCGCTCGCGCACCATCCCGTACACGCCGTATTCGGGCACGACGCTTTCCATCATGTTGAATACGGCTTCATACAGTGCAACGTCGACCACCTGCCCCGCGCCGCCGTTGACCTTGCGGTGATGGAGCGCCATCAGCGCTCCGATCACGCCGTGCAGCGCGGCGATCGAATCGCCGATCGAGATGCCGATGCGCGGCGGCGGCAGGTCGGGATAGCCGGTGATGTGGCGCAGCCCGCCCATCGATTCGGCGATCGCGCCGAAGCCGGGCCGGTCGCGGTACGGGCCCGTCTGCCCGTAGCCGGACAGGCGCACCATCACGAGGCCCGGGTTGTCGGCCGACAGCACGTCGTAACCGAGCCCGAGCTTTTCGAGCAGGCCCGGACGGAAGTTCTCGATCACGATGTCGGCCTCGCTCGCGAGCTGCCGCGCGATCGCCTTGCCGGCATCGGATTTCAGGTTGAGCGTGACCGATTTCTTGTTGCGCGCCTGGACGGACCACCACAGCGACGTGCCGCCCTGCTCCGGATGGAGCTTGCGCCACTTGCGCAGCGGGTCGCCGCCGTTCGGATCCTCGATCTTGATCACTTCCGCGCCGAATTCGGCGAACAGCCGCGACGCGAACGGCCCCGCGATCAGCGTTCCGAATTCGAGCACTTTGACGCCCGCGAGCGGGCCCTGGCTGGTGCTCATGTGTCTCCCTGGCATGAGGAACGGCGCCGCCGGCAGGCGGCGCCCGGCTTACATCGTGCGGCGGTCGAGCATCGCGCGGGCGATGGTGCCCGCGTCGACGTATTCGAGCTCGCCACCCACCGGCACGCCGCGCGCGAGGCGCGTGACCGCCAGGCCGCGCGCCTTCAGCGTCTGGCCGAGGTAGTGTGCGGTAGCTTCGCCCTCGTTCGTGAAGTTGGTCGCGAGCACGACTTCCTTCACGATTCCGTCGGACGCGCGCCGCACGAGGCGGTCGAAATGGATTTCCTTCGGACCGATCCCGTCGAGCGGGCTCAGTCGCCCCATCAGCACGAAATACAGCCCGCGGTAAGTCATCGTCTGCTCGAGCATGATCTGGTCGGCAGGCGTCTCGACGACACACAGCAGCGTCGGATCACGCTCTTCGTCGCTGCAGACCTCGCAGATCTGCGCTTCGGTGAACGTGTTGCACTTCTCGCAGTGCTGCAGGTGCTCGGTCGCGAACAGCAGCGACCGGCCGAGCCGCTCCGCGCCCTCGCGGTCGTGCTGCATCAGGTGGACCGCCATGCGCTGCGCGGATTTCGGCCCGACGCCGGGCAGCACGCGTAGTGCTTCGACGAGAGCGGACAGGGCGGACGGCTGTTTCATACGGCGGCAAACAATGGCAAGGACGCCGCGCTCAGAACGGCAGCTTGAAGCCCGGGGGCAGCGGCAGGCCCGACGTCATGCCGCTCATCTTTTCCTGCGACGTCGCTTCGGCCTTGCGCACGGCGTCGTTGAACGCAGCCGCGACGAGATCCTCGAGCATGTCCTTGTCGTCCGCGAGCAGGCTCGGGTCGATCGACACGCGACGCACTTCGTTGCGGCACGTCATCGTCACCTTGACGAGGCCCGCCCCCGACTGCCCTTCGACTTCGATCAGCGCAAGCTGCTCCTGCATCTTCTTCATGTTTTCCTGCATTTGCTGCGCTTGCTTCATCAGTCCGGCGAGGTTGCCTTTCAACATGGGAATACTCCTTCTTTCTTGATCGTGTGAAAACCGGCACGCCGAGCGTGCCGGCCAGTGTGTGCGGGCGTGATTGTGCCTGTCGCGGTGCGGTCGGTTCAATGCAGCGTCGGCGGCGGGCCGTCCGGCGCCGAATCGGCGAGCGGACGCACCGAGCCCTCGACGATGCGCGCACCGAAGTCGCGCACGAGCTGCTGGACGAACGGGTCGCCATGAATCTCCTGCTCGGCCTCGCGCTGGCGAGCCGCGCGCGCGGCCGCGTCGAGCGCCGCCGCCGTGCGTCGTGCAGGCCCGACCTCGACCGCCACTTCGACCGGCTTGCCGAGCGCATCGGCCAGCGCGGCCTTCAGCTTCGCGACCTGCGCGGCGTCCGCGTACTGCGGCACCGGCACGGAAAGTTTCAATGTCGTCGCATCGACGGCCGTCAGTTCGCTGTTGAACGCGAGTTGGTATGCGACGCCCTTGAGCGGCAGCCGCGCGGCCAGCGCCGGCCATTCGCCGTCGAAACCGACCGGATCGAGCGCGATCGCGGGCGGCAACGGACGCGTGTCGACCGGCGCGGCCGGACGCGCTTCCGCCAGTTGCGGCGCCACGCGCACATCGTCGGGACCGCTGTCGAACACGGGGACGAAGCCATCGTCGGGCCCGCCGAACATCTCGTCGGCGCTGAGCGGCACGTAGTCGTCCGGCGGGATGTCCTCCCACGGCGGCGAAGCCTGGCGCGAATCGGCCGCCTGCGGCGCACGGGCGGCAGCGCGCGGCGTCGGCACCTGCACGGCAGGACGCGGCGCGGCCGGCTTCTCGGCGGCCGGCTGGACCGCCGGCTTCGGGGCGGCGCCCGCCCGCGCACGGTCGGACGACACACGCATCCCCGCGTTGCGCAGCAC
>NZ_JBNCAB010000064.1:0-40793 GCF_049805555.1 Burkholderia sp. DN3021
GCGCGGGGCGGTGTTCGCCCGCGCGGACGCGCGTTTGCGCTTGCCCGCGCCGGCCGGCTGCTCCGCTTTCGCGGAGCGCGCGGCCTTCGTCACCCCTGCGCGCGCCGCCACGCTCAGGCCGCCCGCGTTTCGAGCACTTCCACCGCCGGCAGCTTCTTCCCCTCGAGGAACTCGAGGAAGGCGCCGCCGCCCGTCGAGATGTAGCTGACCTGGTCGTGGATGCCGTACTTCGCGATGGCCGCGAGTGTGTCGCCGCCGCCCGCGATCGAGAACGCGGACGATTTGGCGATCGCTTCGGCGAGTGTCTTGGTGCCGTTGCCGAACTGGTCGAACTCGAACACGCCGACCGGGCCGTTCCACACGATCGTGCCGGCCTTCTCGAGCTGGCTCGCGAGCGCCTTGGCCGTATCGGGGCCGATGTCGAGGATCATGTCGTCCGCTTCGATGTCGGCGACCTGCTTCACCGTGGCCGCGGCCGTCGGCGAGAATTCCTTGGCCGTCACGACGTCGGTCGGGATCGGCACCGACGCGCCGCGCTCGCGCGCTTTGTCGATGATCGCCTTCGCCTCGTTGACGAGGTCGGCTTCCGCGAGCGACTTGCCGATCGACAGGCCGGCCGCGAGCATGAACGTGTTCGCGATGCCGCCGCCGACGATCAGTTGGTCGACCTTGCCGGCCAGCGACTTCAGGATCGTCAGCTTGGTCGACACCTTCGAGCCGGCGACGATCGCCACCAGCGGACGCGCCGGGTTGCCGAGCGCCTTGCCGAGCGCGTCGAGTTCGGCGGCCAGCAGCGGGCCCGCGCACGCGACCGGCGCGTACTTCGCGATCCCGTGCGTGGTCGCTTCCGCGCGGTGCGCGGTGCCGAACGCGTCGTTCACGTACACGTCGCAGAGCTTCGCCATCTTTTGCGCGAGCTCGTCCGAATTCTTCTTCTCGCCCTTGTTCACGCGGCAGTTCTCGAGCAGCACGACCTGGCCCGGTGCGACGTTCACGCCGTTCTCGACCCAGTTCGACACGAGCGGCACGTCGCGGCCGAGCAGCTCGGCGAGGCGCTTCGCGACCGGCGCGAGCGAATCTTCCGGCTTGAATTCGCCTTCGGTCGGACGGCCGAGGTGCGACGTGACCATCACGGCCGCGCCGGCGTCGAGCGCGGCCTGGATGGCCGGCACGGACGCGCGCACGCGTGTGTCCTCGGTGATGTCGCCGTGATCGTCCTGCGGGACGTTCAGGTCGGCGCGGATGAACACCCGCTTGCCGGCGAGCTGGCCGGCGGCGATCAGGTCGGTAAGACGCTTGACTTGGCTCATGTTGAACAGATTGAAGTAGTGGATGGGGAAAGGGGTTCACGCTGGACGTGCGCGGGCTGCCGCGAAAGGGCGCCGGATGCGGCCGTGGCTGGCGGTTCGCATGACGCGCACGGGTAAAAAATCTTGAACGGGCATTCTAGCCGATCCACCCGTCAGACTGCCCCGTGCGGCGGCGAATTCCGCCTATTTGGGATCGCGCGCGGCAACGGCCCCATTGCCGCAATGCAGCAATACCCGCGCGCACGCGGCCGACGCCCGGCGGGCCGGAACGGCGGCCCATCAGAAGATCAGGCGCAGCGCGGTGAACACGAGCATCCCGACGACGATCGTGCCGAGCATGCTGCGCCGCCATAAAAACCAGCCGAGGCCGGCGAGCGCCGCGTAGAACGGATGGTTGGACAGCGCGAACGACAGCCCGGCCGGCGTTTCGAGCACGTCGGGCAGCACGACGGCAACGAGCGCGGCGGCCGGCGCATAGCGCAGCGCGCGCTGCGCGCGTTCGGGCAGCACGGTGCGCTCGCCGCCGATCAGGAACAGCGCACGCGTGACGGCCGTGACGATCGTCATCCCGATGATGACGATCCAGATCTCGGTCGCGCTCATTCGACCTCCTTCTCGCGCACGGTTTCGGTGCGGATGCGCCGCCAGTCGGCCCGCTCGACGAAGAAATCGGCCGTGCTGCCGGCCGCGAGCGCGGCGAGCACCGCGAGCGGCAGCGCGAGCCGGTACGGCAGGTCGAACGCGACGAGCGACACGATGCCCGCGACCGCGACGGCCGCGAGCGTCGAGCGGTTCGCGACCGCCGACACCATGATCGGGATCAGCGCGAGCGTGCCGGCCAGTTCCAGCCCCCAGCTCGCGGGAAAGAAGCTCGCCAGCAGGATGCCCGCCAGCGACGACACCTGCCACGACGCCCAGCTCGCCAGCGCCATCCCCCAGAAATACGCTTCCTTGCCCGGCACGTGGCCGTTCGCGAAGCCCTGTTTCTGGAACAGCAGGTAGATCACGTCGCCATTGAAATAGCCGATCGCGAGGCGCCGCCACAGCGGCAGGTAGGAAAAATGGGGAGCAAGACCGGCGCTGAAGATCACGAAGCGCGTGTTGACCATCGCGGCCGTGAGCAGCACGGTCCAGATCGGCAGCTTCGCGGCGAGGAGCGGCAGCACCGCGAGCTGCGACGAGCCCGCGTAGACGAGCAGCGACATCGCGCTCGCCTGCCCGAGCGTCATCACCGACTTGCTCATCGCGATGCCGGTGACGAGCCCCCAGGACAGGATCGCCATCAGCGTCGGGGAATAGTCGCGCGCGCCCTGGATCAGCGCGAAACGGTCGGTGGCGGACAATCGAGCGAGCATGGGAAAGCGGGCCGCAGCGGGCGGTTCGTCGGGACGCCGGCGCCTCCTGCCGGCACGACCCGTCGTTATTGGAATCGGTACCGGGCGATTATAGCGCCGGCCCCGCGCCGGCCGACCGGATCGTCGCCAAATGACGCTAAAATAAGCGTCTTTCCGGCTCAACGCTGCACACAACCGCATCCCAGGAGAATCCTATGTCAATGGCCGACCGCGACGGCAAGATCTGGATGGACGGCAAGCTGATCGACTGGCGCGACGCCAAGATCCACGTCCTGACCCATACGCTGCACTACGGCATGGGCGTCTTTGAGGGCGTGCGCGCGTACAAGACGGCCGACGGCAGCACCGCGATCTTCCGCCTGCGCGAGCACACGAAACGTCTGCTGAATTCGGCGAAGATCTTCCAGATGGACGTGCCGTTCGACCGGGAAACGCTCGAAGCCGCGCAACTCGAAGTCGTGCGCGAGAACAAGCTCGAGTCGTGCTACCTGCGCCCGATCATCTGGGTCGGCTCGGAAAAGCTCGGCGTGTCGGCGAAGGGCAACACGATCCACGTCGCGATCGCCGCGTGGCCGTGGGGCGCGTACCTCGGCGAGGAAGGCCTCGCGAAGGGTATCCGCGTGAAGACGTCGTCGTTCACTCGCCACCACGTGAACGTGTCGATGGTGCGCGCGAAGGCGTCGGGCTGGTACGTGAACTCGATCCTGGCGAACCAGGAAGCGACGGCCGACGGCTACGACGAGGCGCTGCTGCTCGACGTCGACGGCTATGTGTCGGAAGGCTCCGGCGAGAACTTCTTCCTCGTGAACAACGGCAAGCTGTATACGCCCGACCTGTCGTCGTGCCTCGACGGCATCACGCGCGACACGGTCATCACGCTCGCGAAGGACGCCGGCATCGAAGTGATCGAAAAGCGCATCACGCGCGACGAGGTCTACACGGCCGACGAAGCGTTCTTCACCGGCACGGCCGCCGAAGTCACGCCGATCCGCGAGCTCGACAACCGCACGATCGGCAGCGGCGCGCGCGGCCCCGTCACGGAAAAGCTCCAGTCGGCGTTTTTCGATATCGTGTCGGGCAAGAACGCGAAGTACGCGCACTGGCTCACGAAGGTCTGAGCGCGCCGCGCCACCGACCGCCCCACACAAGAGTGATAAGAGAAAGTCTCATGAGTGAAATCAAGGAAATGCCGCTGGTCGAGCTGACGGCCAAGGATCTTCCCGCCTACTGCCCGAACCCGGCCATGGCGCGCTGGAGCGCACACCCGCGCGTGTTCATCGACGTCTCGCACGGCGAGGCGCGCTGCCCATACTGCGGCACGCGCTACAAGCTGCGCGACGGCGAGGTCGTCAAGGGCCACTGAGCCCGGGCGGCCGGGCCCGCGGGCCCGCCGCTCGCGAGGCGGCGCAACCGGATGCCCGGCGCGCCGCCCTTCTCCATTCTGGCAACCCGAACGCGGCGCCCGCGCGCCGTGCTTCATTACGACATCGGAAGTCCACCTGATGCGTCGAGCGCTGGTTATCGCACCGAACTGGATCGGTGACGCATTGATGGCGCAGCCGCTCTTTGCGCTGCTGAAGAAACTCCATCCCCGCATCGCGATCGATGCCGTCGCGCCCTCGTGGGTCGCGCCCGTGCTCGAGCGGATGCCCGAGATCCACGATGTCTACGCGACCGATCTCGCGCACGGCAAGCTGCAGTTGCTGCGCCGCTGGCAACTCGCGAGCGACCTGCGCGACGTCGGCTACGACGCGGCGTACGTGCTGCCGAATTCGCTGAAGTCCGCGGTGATCCCGTGGCTCGCGAACATTCCGCTGCGGATCGGCTACACGGGCGAGCACCGCTACGGGCTGTTGAACGTGCGGCACACGAACCCCGACACGTCGGGCGAGCGGCCGCCGATGACGACCCACTACGCGGCGCTCGCGTACGCGCCGGGCGCGAAGCTGCCCGAATCGATGAAGACGCTGCCCGCGCCGCGCCTCGACGCCGACCTGAACGAGACGGCGCGCGTGTCCGCGCGTTTCAATCTCGATACGCGCAAGCCGCTCGTCGTGTTCTGCCCGGGTGCCGAATACGGCCCGGCCAAGCGCTGGCCGCCCGAGCACTTCGCGTCGCTCGCGACGATCGTGCACCAGTCGTTCCCGTATACGCAGATCGTCGCGCTCGGCTCGCAGAAGGACGCCGCGGCCGCGCAGGCGATCGCCGACCACGCGCCGAACGTGCGCAACCTGTGCGGGCAAACGTCGCTGTCCGAGGCGTGCGCGCTGATCGCGCGTGCGAACGCGGTCGTCACCAACGATTCGGGGCTGATGCACGTCGCCGCCGCGCTGCGCCGGCCGCTCGTCGCACTGTACGGATCGACCGATCCGCGCCACACCCCTCCGCTGTCGGACCTGGCGAAGGTACAATGGCTGCATCTCGAATGCAGTCCCTGCTTCGAACGCGAGTGCCCGCTCGGCCACCTGAAGTGCCTGCGCGAACTCGGTCCCGAGCAGGTATTCGGCGATTTGCGCGGCATGCTCGTCGGGCAGCGCTGACCCTGGCCGGCAGCGTCGCACGGCGCGCCGGGCAATCCGATTCACCGGTGTGCGGCGGCCCCATCCGGGCCGCCGTGCTGAATACGGCGCGCGACGCGCGCGAGAGACAACCCCGATGCCACGTTTTGCCCGCCTCTTCGAAGCCGCTGCCGATACGCTGAACGCCTACTACCAGGCCGTCGCCGATGCCAATCTCGACGCGCTGCTGGCGTTGTGGATCGACGAGGATTTCGCCAGCTGCGTGTGGGCGGACGGCGAGCATCTGCACGGCCTCGACCAGATCCGCAGCGGGCTCGCCAACCGGCTCGCGACGCGCCCGGTGACGATCGAACCGCTCGACATCCGCGTCTACGACAGCCTCGGCACGGTCGTCTACACGATCGCCGAAGCGCATCAGCAGGCCGACCTGACGGCCGAACCCGACATGGTTTTCGCCACGTACGTGATGATTCACGAACGCGGCGAGTGGCGCATCGCGCACATCCACGCAAGCCCGATTCCCGAACAAGCGGCCGGGCAGTTCGCCGCGAAGATCCGTCATGGGCAGGGCCCGCTGCACTGACGAAAAGACGAAGCAACGCATACGCGGGGCGATCATGAGTACGGCTTCTCCGCCCACCTCGCCGCTCGCCGGGGCCCCGGCCCCGGACGACGACACACTGCGCTATCGCGCACCACGCTGGCTGCCGAACAGCCATGCGCAAACCATCGTGCCCGCGCTGTTCGCGCGACGACCGGCCGTCGCCTACCGACGAGAGCGATGGGAAACCCCCGATCACGACTTCATCGATCTCGACTGGGTCGCCCATCTCGACAGTGCGGCGCCGCCGCCCGATGCGCCGCTGTTCGTGCTGTTCCACGGCCTCGAAGGCAGTTCCGGCTCGCACTACGCGCTCGAGATGATGGCCGCCGCGCGCGCGAAGGGCTGGCACGCCGTCGTGCCGCACTTTCGCAGTTGCAGCGGCGAGATCAACCGCCAGCCGCGCTTCTACCATCTCGCCGATAGCGCCGAGGTCGACTGGATCCTGCGCCGGCTCGCCGCGCAGCATCGCGGGCCGCTGGTCGCGGCCGGCGTGTCGCTCGGCGGCAACGTGCTGCTGCGCTGGCTCGGCGAGCATCGCAGCGACACGTCGATCCTGCGGGCGGCCGCCGCGATCTCGACGCCGATCGACGTGCATGCGGGCGGCCGCGCGCTGTCGCAGGGGTTCGCGATGATCTATACGCGCAGCTTCCTGAAGACGCTCAAGCGCAAGGCACTCGCGAAGCTCGACCAGTATCCGGGGTTGTTCGACCGCGACGCGATGCTGCAGGCCGTGACGATGCGCGACTTCGACGAGGCGGTGACCGCGCCGCTGCACGGTTTCGCCGACGCCGACGACTACTGGACGAAGGCGACGACGCGGCCGCTGCTGCCCGCGATCGACGTGCCGACGCTGATCCTCAACGCCCGCAACGACCCGTTCCTGCCCGAATCGGCACTGCCGGGCCCGGCCGACGTATCGCCGGCCGTCGAGCTCGACCAGCCCGAGGCCGGCGGGCACGCGGGATTCATGACCGGGCCGTTCCCCGGCCGTCTCGACTGGCTGTCGGCGCGGGTGTTCGGCTATTGCTCGAAATTCGTCGACCATGGATGACATCGTCAGGCAGGCGCTCGCCAAATGGCCGAACGTGCCGCACTGCACCGGCTGGCTGCTGCTCGACCGGCGCGGCGAATGGCGGCTGCGCGACGACGCGGCGCAGGCGGCCGGCGAGCTCGGCTCGCCGATCCGGCATGCGGCGCTGAACGCGTTCATCGGCCGCAACTACGAATGCGACGCGCGGGGCCAGTGGTTCTTCCAGAACGGGCCGCAGCGCGTATACGTCGAGCTCGCCTATACGCCTTGGGTCGTCCGGCTCGCCGAGCGCGACGGACAGCTCACGCTCACCGACCAGACGGGCACCGCGTTCGAACCGGACGAAGCATGGCTCGACGATGGGGGCGGCGTGCTGTTTCGCGACGCAGGCGCGCCGCCGCGCATCGCGGCGCTGCACGACCACGATCTCGGGCTGTTCGCCGATCATGCGGATTTCGACGCCGCGCCGCCCGTGCTGCGCTGGCGTGACGGCCGCGCGCTGCCGCTCGGCACCATCGTCTGCGCGGACGTGCCCGCGCGGTTCGGCTACGTCGCGAGTCCGGCGCGACAGGCACGCGACGCGGCCGACAACGGCAACTGACCCGCACCCGCCCTTCCCGCGTTCGCCGCGCGCCGGCCGCTACCCGCGGCCGTTCTTCTCGTCGTCGCGCTCTTCCTTGTAGCGCGCCTCGAATTCCAGCAGCCGCGCGCCGATGATCGACTGCTCGTAGAACGACACGTCCTTCGCATCGCGCGCTTCCTTCAACTGGCGGATCGCCGACGGCCATGCGCCATCGAGTGCAAGTTTCTCCGCGAGCGCGCGGCGCCGCGCGAGCACGTCGCCCTTGCCGTCGCTCGCCTTCGCGAGGTAGTCCCACCAGTCCGGCTGCTCGGGATCGGCCTGCGCCTGCGCGCGTGCGAGCGCCTGCGCCTCGGCGAAGCGGCGCGCGGCGATCAGCGCCTGCAGGTGCGCGACGATCGCCGCGTGCGACGCCGGCCAGCGCCGCTGCGCGAGCGCCGCGAGCCGCACCGCGTCGTCGGTCCGGCCCGCACGGCGCGCGATGTCGGCGGCCAGCACGTCGAGGCTCGGCGAACTCGTCGCCGGGTCGCCCTCGCGCCGCTCGCGCGCATCGAACGCGCCGCGCGCCGAAGCGAGCGCCTTGTCCGCCGCGTCGTACTGGCCGAGCAGCGTGTTCGCGAGCGCGATGCCGTACCAGTTCGCCGCGACGTTCGGCGCCGTGCGATCGTCGATCTCGAGCTGCATCCGGCGCGCCTCGGCCGAGATGTCGGTCGGCGCGCGGTTCTGCAGGACGCGCAGCCGCGCGCGCACGAATCCGTACTCGGCCGACTGGCGCGGCTGCCGGTACGGCGCGCGGCGCGCGCGATCCTCCATGTCGGCGATCCGCTCGCCGGTCAGCGGGTGCGTGCGCGCGTAGGCCGGCACGCCCGCATCGCCCATCGACGCGCGTTCGAGCCGCTCGAAGAAACCCGGCATCCCGTACGGGTCGTAGCCCGCGCCCGCGAGCAGCTGGAAGCCGACGCGATCGGCCTCGCGCTCGGCCGAACGCGAGAAGCGCAACTGGTTGTCCACCGCGTACGCCTGCCCGCCCATCGCGATCGCGCTACCGAGATCGCCGCTTCTCGCGAGCACGCCGGCCAGCACGCCGAGCAGCATCGTCGCGAGCGCCGTGTAGCCGCTCTTCTCGCTCGCGCCGATCATCCGCGCGATGTGCCGCTGCAGCACGTGGCCCATCTCGTGGCCGACCACCGACGCGAGCTCCGATTCCGTCTGCGTCGTGACCACTAGCCCGCTGTTGATCCCGATGAAGCCGCCCGGCATCGAGAACGCGTTGATCTGCGGATCGCGCACCGGGAACAGGTCGAAGTCCGGCATGTAGCCGCCGATGTAGCGCGCGGCCGCCGCGGCCGCGAGGCGCGCCGCCATCGCGTTCAGGTAGTCGCGCACGAGCCAGTCGTCGAGATAATCGGGATCGCGCCGCACTTCGCGCATCACGCGCTCGCCGAGCCGGCGCTCGGCACGCGGCGTCAGCGAACCGCCGGAGCCGTCGCCGAGGTCGGGCAGCTCGAGTGCGCGCAACGGCGCGCGCAGGCTCGCGGCCGGCGCCGACGCGCCGCCCGCGCCCGAAAACCGGCTCTCCGCGCCGCCGTACGTGCCGAATACGCCGGTCGCGATGCCGGACGGCACGGTGGAAATCGACGAGGAGCCGCCGGCCGCCGGCTCGAGCGGCGGAGCGGATGCGCTCTGCGCATGGCCGCTCGGCGGCAACGCGAGCGCCGCCGACAGCGACACGGCAAGCAACTGTTTGACACGCATGGCAGGATGAAAACGACGCCGTCCGCGCGCCGGGCGCGCATCGCGGCGTTTGGTCTGAATATTCGGGTCATTGTACCGGCGCATGCGCGACTGTCTCGTGCCGCGCATGCGTCATCTGCGCCCCCGGCGACGCGAACGCCACTGCTATGATAAGCGCCCGTTGAGACGGAGCATGACATGTCAGGACTCACCCATTTCGATGCCGCCGGCCATGCGCACATGGTCGACGTCGGCGGCAAGCAGGAAACCCAACGCATCGCGATCGCGCGCGGCACGATCCGGATGCTGCCGGCCACGTTCGCGCTGATCCGCGACGGCAAGGCGAAGAAAGGCGACGTGCTCGGCGTCGCGCGCATCGCGGCCATCCAGGGCGCGAAGCGCACGGCCGACCTCATTCCGCTGTGCCACCCGCTCGCGCTGACACGCGTGGCCGTCGACTTCGAACTCGATGATGCGCTGCCGGGCGTGCACTGCGTCGCGCAGGTCGAGACGTTTGGCCGGACCGGCGTCGAGATGGAAGCGCTGACCGCCGTGCAGGTCGGACTGCTGACCGTCTACGACATGTGCAAGGCCGTCGATCGCGGGATGGTGATCACCGATGTGAGCGTACGGGAAAAGCGCGGCGGGAAGTCGGGGGACTGGAAGGCGGAAGACGCGGCAGGTTGAAGCGCCCGCCGCTACGCACGTGCGCGCAGTTCACGGAGAATCGTCGGCCGTAACGATTCCCCGTTCGAACGATAAAGAATCAGAACAACAAGTCATCGATGAAGAACAACACGCTGAAGTACGCCGCGCCGCTGCTGTGCGCGCTTTCCCTGCCGCCGGCAACCGCGTCGGCCGTCGGCACCTGCCCCGCCGCCGACACCGCCGCGCGCGCGGCAATCGATGCGCAGCGCCGCGTGCAGCAGGTCCGCAATCCGCAAGGCGACGGTGGGGGCAACGTCGATGTCTCGCCGCCGCTGCGCGACGCGCTTCGCGCATACAAGCAGGCGCTCGTCGGCGCAATCGACGCGCGGCTCGCATGCAGCGACGAACACGTCGAACCGGCTGCACTGAAACGCACGCTCGCGGCCGCGCTCGGCGTGCCGGCTCAATCGACCCAATCGGCAGCACCGAAAAACGGCGAATCGGCGTTCGGCCGCAACCCGGACGTCGACGTCGAACGCGGCGGCGCGTCCCGCCCGCTTCTCTTCGTGCGCGCCGGCTTCGACATCGCGTGCGGCGACGACAACCTGCTCACCGCGTACGCATGGGAAAACGGCGGCTGGCGGCGCGTGCTGCGCTGGCAGGCCGACGATTACAAGGACATCGGCGGCGCCTACGGCGGCGGCTTCTGGTTCTCGGCGCTGCCTGGCGGCCAGGTCGCGGTCGTGCACGGCACACCGTGGTGCTCATCTCGCTGGAGCCGGTTCGGCGCGGACGTGGTCGCACCGGCAAACGGCTCGACCGCGCAACGCACGCTGTTCCATACCGAACACGGCTACGTGATCGACGACGACGCGATCCGGTTCAAGGTGCGCCCCGACGGCTTCGAGCTGCGCACGACGGTCGGCTCGCTCGACAGCGAAGTCATGACTCGGCCGGGCATCTTCCGCTACCGCGTCGAAGGCGACACCGTGCAACGCGTGCAGCCCGCGGCGCTCAACGGCCGCGATTTCGTCGACGAATGGCTGAAGGTGGACGATGCGCTTGCGCGCGAATGGAGCGAGCCCGCCGCCGCAGCGGCCGCGCTGAAAGCCCGGCAGGCGTTCAACGCGGCAAGCAAGGCGCCCGATACAGGCTTCGCGTACGGCCCCGTGCGCGGCTGCTCGGACAGCAACGAGCGCTTTCAGGTCGAACTGGATCTGACGGGCAAGAGCGGGGAAACCGTCACGCGGCGCTATGCACTGATTCGCCAGGAGCGCAACGGATTCACGATGCTCGGGCTGCGCAATTCGGCCGAACCGGCCTGCCGCGGCGCGAACCTGATGCCGCAGCACTGAATATCGGGCATGCGCGGCGCAACGGCCGCGCGTATCGACTTTCGACGGCCGCGCGAAACGGTGCGGCCGGCCAGCGGCAAAACCGGACGGAAAACGGCGCGCAGGGCTCGCCGTCCGACATCACTCGCCGCGTCGCGGTTCGAACACGAACGGCTGGGTCAGCAGGAACGGATTCGCGGTCGCACCCGTCTGCGCGCAGGTCGCGTGCGTCATCGCGTCGACGGCCGCACGATCGGCGGCCGCATTGCGGCTGCTCGTCGTCACGGTGACGTTCTGCGCTTCGCCGGACGTCGTCATCAGCGCGCGCACGAGCACGGTCGCCGGACGCGTGAGCGGCTTCGCGGTGTCCGGATAGACGGCACGCGGAATGTGGCAGGTCAGCTTGCTTTCCTGCGACGACGACAGCATCGCGCAGCCGGAAAACAGCATCGCGACGGCGGGCAGGATCAGGTAGGTCGAGCGAATGGCCATGGTCGAATATCGTTCTTCATCACTGTTCTGGACGAACGCGCGCGTACCGGAAAACCTCGCTCCCGCATCACGTGCGTCGCACTGCGCCGCGGCCATCGGACCGGCGCCCCGTTACGGCCGCATGGCCGATCGATGCTCGGCCGCGATCCTGCCTGGCGGAGCCCGGATAGCCGGGGTGGCCCGCGCTCACGCCGGGCCCCGTGCCACATGCGGGCCGGCTCGCGAGCGCTTGCGCGCATTGTGCACGCGCCACGCGGCCAGCGGCGCCGATTTGACAATGGTTGACGCGAATCGACGCGCCCTCGGCCGGAATCCGCGCCATTCGCGAGGTAATCGATACCTGGCCGAATTCACGCGGTTCACGCAGGGCCGATCTGTCCGACGGCGGCCCCTGTCGTGCGCCACGACGCGGCAAACGCCGGAATTCCCCGTTCCGGCGGCCGCTGCGCGTTTTAATCCGAGTCGTCGTCGTCCGAGTCGTCGGCCGCATCGGCCGGCACTTCCCCGTACTTCGCGACAACGGCCGCCTTGAACGCCTTCAGCGCCGGCTGCTGGTCGCACAGCTTGTACAGCAGGGCCAGTTGCTGCGGCCAGTCCTTCAGCTCCTTCGCAAACACATGCAGGCGCGCGACAGTATCGAGCGCGTCGGCCTCGCGGCCCGCCAGCGCCTGCAGCGCTGCATAGCGGCGCAGCACCGTCTCGCCGGGCAGCAGCGCGATCGCGCGCTCATGGGCGGCGAGCTTGGCCGGCAGGTCTTCCGGCGAAATCGTCAGCAGCGTCGCCGCGCCGTAATCGCCCCACGCGCCGAACAGCAGCGACGGCGCATCGCGATACTGCGCGGCCGGGTCGCTGCCGTAATACAGCACTTCCGCGCGCTGGTAGTCGCGCAGCACGGGCACCGCCGCCAGCACGCCGCCGAACGACAGCACCGCGAACAGCCCGAACGCCGCGCGGCCCGGCAGGATGCGCAGCGGCTTCACGTCGAGCAACCCGATCACGAACATCGCCGGCAGCAGGAAGAACATGTACTGCTGCGGATACTCGACGAGCGCATGCATCAGCAGGATGCCGATCAGCGCGAAGCCGAACACGCGCGTGCTCGACTGCGGCGCGCGCAGCGCACGCACGAACCACATCACAAGCGTGACGGCGAGCACGCCAAGGCCGGCGAGACCCGACTTCGCGAGCAGGTCGATGAAGATGTCGTGCGAGTTGTTCGCGATCTCGACGCCGCCGAGCGTGCGCACGAGCGCAAACTGGTGCGACGGGAATTCACCCCAGCCGACGCCGAGCAGCGGATGCTCGCGGAACATCGCGAGCCCGTACTTCCACAGTGCGAGGCGCGGCGCGATCTGCCCCGCATCGCGCATCCGGTCGGCCGCCGATTCCGCGAGATTCAGGTGATAGTGCACGTTGGCCCAGCGCACCGCGACGTTCACCGCGATGAACGCAACCGCGAGCACGACCGGCATCAGCCACGCACGCGTATTGCCCGGCGCACGGCGCGATTCGAGCCACGCCATCCAGAAGCCCGCGACGACCATCACCGCGACCTGCAGCCAGGGCCCGCGCGACACCGTCAGCGCGAGACCGACCGACAGTACGATCGACAGCACGAACCACGCCCACACCGCGAGCCGGCGCGTCTGCACGAGATACAGCGCGCCCGCGAGCGCGAACGCGATGTAGGTGGCCAGATGGTTCGCCTGCGCCATGTTGCCGTACGGGCGGCGATCGACCGCGATGTTGTACATCACGACGAACGGCGATACGGCCGACTCGAGGTGAAACAACTGCACGATCTGCGTTCCGACCGCGAACACGCCGCCGACGAGCAGCGCACCGGCCATCATCCGCGAGACGGTTTCGGCCAACCCGTCGCGCGCGAGCGCGTAGCCGGCCTGCATCGCGACCAGCGCGGCGGCGAGATAGCCGAGCGCCAGCCAGTTCATCGACGGCACCTTGAGCGACATCAGCGCGACCTGCGCGATCAGCACCGCGGCGAACCCGAGCGGCACGACGAACGCGGCCGGCGCGGCAAACGGCTCGGCCGCTCGGCTCGTCCGTACGAGCAGGACGACCGACAGCCCCACCAGCAGATACAGCACCAGCGCGGAAAATTCGGAATAGAAGGTCGGAATCGGATACGTGTGATTCGTGATCGCGTACGGCACGATCAGGGCGACAGCCAGCGCAACGAGCGACAACGAACGGGAAAAAGTAGAAGGCATGAGCGAACCGGATGTCAGCAACCGGCGCACTATACAAAACTTTCCCCCCTCTGTGCGGGGCCGTCGCTCGGCCACCCGACTCGGCGCGATCGGGCCGGCCGGCCGAAGCGACGGCCGGCGTACCACGCGCGCCGCCGCCCTCCTCCTCCGCGGGCGCTACGCGCGACACTCCGCGGGCGCATATTTCGCAGGCAGCGTCGCGGCGGTGCCCGGCAGCGGCCCGGCCCCCGGCGCCGGCAGCGACGACGCATCCTTGCCGGCGGCGAAGCACTCCCACGCAATCGCACCGGCCTGCATCGCGCCCTTTTTGAGCGCCACGCGCGCGGTGGGCGCATCGGCCTTGTCGGGCGCGGATGGCACGAGTACCAGCGTATTCGTGCCGGCCGAGGCGACGCGGGTCGTGAACGCGACCGTGATCTGGCCGGTCTCGCCGTCGACGGCAACCGATTCGACGTTGCGGGTCGCGGCCGGCGGGCTGTAGCCGCCGTCGAGGCTCGCGCCGCTCGCCGCGTTGTCGGCGACCGCGAGCCGCGCGGACGACGCGAGCGCGAGCCCCTCGCCGACGCGCGAACGGGCAAGGTAATCCTGGTACGCGGGAATCGCATAGGCCGCGACGACGCCGACGATCGCCAGCACGATCATCAGCTCGATCAGCGTGAAGCCGGCCGGCCGCCAGCGCGGCGACGGCCGGTTCGCGCGCCGCAGATCGGCGGCAACGCGACGGAACAGTGAAACGGAAAAGGCTTCGAACATGGCAGGCTCCGGAAACGAAAAACGCCTGCCGGTAAAGGCAGGCGTCTCGATCGTAGCCAGCGGGCCGCGATTCCGGCAGTCGGCCGGACGGCCAACGTCAGTGCGTGCCCGGTGCGCCGCGGCGGCGCCTGAGCGCGTAACCGGCCGCCACGACGAACAGTGCGCCGGCCATGCTCGCACCGTAGATCGCGGGGGGCGTGTCGAGCACCGGCCAGCGATCGCCGACCGGGTCGTTCACGATCAGCCCGCCCGCGATCCAGCCGAGCAGCGCGGCGCCAAGCGTCACGACGATGGGGAAGCGGTCGAGCATTTTCAGCACTAGCGTGCTGCCCCACACGATGATCGGCACGCTGACGACGAGCCCGAAGATCACGAGCGCGATCCGGTGCGACGGATCGGCCTGCTCGGCCGCGCCGGCGATCGCGATCACGTTGTCGAGGCTCATCACCGCATCGGCGATCACGATCGTCTTCACGGCGTCCCACAGCCGGTCGGCCGGCTTGATGTGATCGTGCGCGTCGGCGGCCGGCGCCATCAGCTTGACGCCGATCCACAGCAGCAGAAGCCCGCCGCCGATCTTCAGGAACGGCACGTCGAGCAGCGCGACCGCGAACGTGATCAGCGCGACGCGCAGCAGGATCGCCCCCGCGGTGCCCCAGACGACGCCGCGCAGCCGCTGGTTCGCCGGCAGGTTGCGGCACGCGAGCGCGATCACGACCGCGTTGTCGCCGCCGAGCAGGATGTCGATGATGACGATCTGGAGAACGGCACCCCAGTGCAGCGACGTCAGGAATTCGAGCATGGGGGGATGTGCACGATATGGCCACCCGGCGGGCGACCCGGTTCATCGCCGGCACATGCGCGATGCATGCCCGGTGCTTACGAATTCATTGCGCGAGCATAACAAAAAACGCCGGCAAAGCCGGCGTTTTCTGCAGGACAAACCCAGGCGGAAATATTACAGCGCTGCCTTCAGCAGGCGGCCCATTTCCGACGGGTTGCGCGTGACGGTGATGCCGCACGCTTCCATGATTTCCAGCTTCGCTTCGGCCGTATCCGCACCGCCCGAGATCAGCGCGCCGGCGTGGCCCATGCGCTTGCCCGGAGGCGCCGTGACCCCAGCGATGAAGCCGACGACCGGCTTCTTCATGTTGGCCTTGATCCACTCGGCCGCATTGGCTTCGTCCGGACCGCCGATTTCGCCGATCATCACGACCGCGTCCGTATCCGGATCGTCGTTGAACATCTTCATCACGTCGATGTGCTTCAGACCGTTGATCGGGTCGCCGCCGATACCGACTGCCGACGACTGGCCGAGGCCCAGTGCCGTCAGCTGCGCAACGGCTTCATACGTCAGCGTGCCCGAACGCGACACGACGCCGATGCGGCCCTTGCGGTGGATGTGACCCGGCATGATGCCGATCTTCAGTTCGTCCGGCGTGATCGTGCCCGGGCAGTTCGGCCCGAGCAGCAGCGTCTTGCGGCCTTCGCGGCGCATGCGGTCCTTCACTTCGATCATGTCGCGCACGGGGATGCCTTCCGTGATGCAGATCGCGAGATCCAGATCGGCTTCGACCGCTTCCCAGATCGCAGCGGCTGCGCCTGCCGGCGGAACGTAGATGACCGACACGGTCGCGCCGGTTTCTTCCTTCGCTTCCTTGACGCTTGCGTAGATCGGAATGCCTTCGAAATCTTCGCCGGCCTTCTTCGGGTTCACGCCCGCGACGAATGCTTCGCGGCCGTTTGCGTATTCACGGCAGGCGCGCGTATGGAACTGACCGGTTTTGCCGGTGATGCCCTGCGTGATGACCTTCGTGTCCTTGTTGATCAGAATCGACATGTATTTTGACCTCTGTTCGATTGGCGTCGCGTGCGAACCGCGCCGCCTTGCGTGTTCATTGAGCGCGCGCTTACTTGCCTTCGGCAGCCGTGACGACCTTCTGCGCAGCTTCTTCCATGCTGTCCGCCGAGATGATCGGCAGGCCCGAGTCGGCCAGCATCTTCTTGCCGAGGTCCTCGTTCGTGCCCTTCATGCGCACGACGAGCGGCACCTTCAGGTTCACGGCCTTCGAACCGGCGATCACGCCTTCCGCGATCACGTCGCAGCGCATGATGCCGCCGAAGATGTTCACGAGGATCGCCTTCAGGTCCGGGTTCTTCAGCATCAGCTTGAACGCTTCCGTGACCTTCTCGGTCGTGGCACCACCGCCGACGTCCAGGAAGTTCGCCGGCTCGCCGCCGAACAGCTTGATGGTGTCCATCGTCGCCATTGCCAGGCCCGCGCCGTTCACGAGACAGCCGATGTTGCCGTCGAGCGAGATGTACGCGAGGTCGAACTTCGACGCTTCGATTTCAGCCGGATCTTCTTCGTCCAGATCGCGGTACGCGACGATTTCCGGATGACGGAACAGCGCGTTCGAGTCGAAGTTGAACTTCGCGTCGAGTGCGATGACCTTGCCGTCGCCGGAGACGTTCAGCGGGTTGATTTCAGCCAGCGACGCGTCGGTTTCCCAGAATGCCTTGTACAGGCCTTGCAGGATGGCGCGCGCTTGCGGAATCGAAGCGGCCGGCACGCCGATCTTCGCGGCGAGGTCGTCGGCCTGGGCGTCGAGCAGGCCGGTCGACGGCTCGACGATGACCTTGTGGATCAGTTCCGGGTGCTTTTCGGCAACTTCTTCGATGTCCATGCCGCCTTCGCTCGAACCCATCAGAACGATCTTTTGCGAGATGCGATCGACGACGAGGCTGACATACAGTTCCTGCTTGATGTCGGCGCCTTCTTCGATCATCAAACGGTTGACCTTCTGGCCTTCCGGACCGGTCTGGTGCGTGACGAGCTGCATGCCGAGGATCTGGTTCGCGTATTCGCGCACCTGCTCGATCGACTTCGCGACCTTCACGCCGCCGCCCTTGCCACGGCCACCCGCGTGAATCTGAGCCTTGACGACCCACACCGGGCCGCCCAGCTCTTCTGCCACCTTGACGGCCTCGTCCACCGAGAACGCCGGCTTGCCGCGCGGTACCGCGACTCCGAATTTCCGCAGGATTTCCTTACCCTGGTACTCGTGAATCTTCATGCGTGATTCCCTTCAGTCTGAGAGTTGGATGAAAAGTCGCTTAGACGCTTCTTCGAATGATTTCCGTTCATTCCTTCGTGCCGTCCCTGACGGGCATGTCGTCGACAGGCACGTCCGGCCGGCTCGCGCCATACCAGCGCGGGTAGTACTGCCGCACGACCTCGCCGTCGAACCGCAGCGCACGGCAGCGGCCGAGCTGGAAAGGCGGTTCGTCGCGCACGCCGTCGTGATCCGGCCCTTCGCCACCCTCCTCGCGCACGTTCCACACGTCACCGGCGAACGCCTGGATCGCTGCCGTCGGCAGCACGGCGCACAGTTCGGTGAGATGGGAGCAGCCTGCGACACCGGACAGCAGTCGGTTCGCATCGCGGCGGAAGTGGCGGAAGAGATTGAGCCCGATGAGGGCCCGATAGGCGGGAGGGGCGGATTGACACTGACCGGGATAGGGCACCCATTCCGAAGACGCTTCGGCGTCGACGACATTGAGTTCACGATCGATAGTCACGCGCAGCCAGAGTTCGTGGATCGGCAGGCCCTGGGGCCGGATGCCCGACGCAAGCGCGACATCGCGCGGCTTGTGGTCGGTCAGGCAGGCTTCGATGTCCCACAAGCCGTCGCCGCGCTCGTAAGCTTCCGCTCGGATTGCGCGTCGATGTCGCAACTGACGGGGCACGGGCTCGGATAGCGGCATGCTGGAGGTTGAGGCCGAAGAGGAAAACCCACGGATTTTAGCATATTGGGTATGTGAGACAGTTTGACGCGACGGCGGGTATTCCCGCCTGTCCGGGAGCGGTTGCGTTGCAGCAAAATCGCGCGCCGCGCGCGCGACCGGAGCGCTCAATCGTCGATCGGGAAATCGTCGCCGACCTTCAGCAACTTCACGATGGTCGCGCTCGAGAAGCCGCGCGCGGCGAGAAAGCGCGCCTGCTTCGCCCGCTCGGCCGGCGTTTGCGGCAATGCACCGAATTTCTTGCGCCAGACCGCCTGCGCGCGCGCCCATTCGGTCTCGCGCAGCTGCGCGTTCACTTCCTCGACGAGCGTGTCGCCGACCGCATGACGCTTCAGCTCGCTGACGATGCGCGCGACACCGACGCGCGACGCACGACGATGCACGAGGCTCTCGGCGAAACGCGCGTCGGACAGCCAGCCTTCCTTCTCCAGCGCATCGAGCACCGGTTCGACGGACTCGTCTTCGCCGACATACGGCGCGAGCTTGCGCGCGAGTTCCGTGCGGCTGTATTCGCGCCTGGACAGATAGCCCAGCGCGCGGCCCTTCAACGAACGCGGCGGCTTCGACGACTTGCGCTTGCCGGCGCCCGGATCGTCGCCGGAGGCAGCGCTTGAAGCAGCGCCGGACGCACGGCGCGTGCGGCGCGGATGCTGGCTGCTGCGCGTATAGACATCTTCCCTGGCAGGTGCCGACGCATCGGATGCGCGATCGCCCGGGAAGCTGACGCCGGACACACGACGGCGGGACCGGTCGTGCGCGTCGAACGATTCATCGTCATCGAACGGATCGTCCGGCGCGGTTATCTCAAACGAAACGAGGGCATCGTCAGATGCCCTCGTCGCGGTGCGGTTCGCGGCGTTGCTGCCAGCGACCCGCCGGTCGGCGCCCGAGGATCCGGCTCGCCGGCCGGAGCGACCCGCCATTTCGGGCGCGTCGCTCTCCTCCGGCTCGCCAGCCTGACCTCGGCGCCCGACCATCACTCTTCTTCGTCCATCGCCTCGGCTTCGTTGCCTACGCCATCGGGCATTGCGACGACGCCGAGCGATTCGCGGATGCGGTTCTCGATCTCGCGGGCGATTTCCGGATTCTCACGCAGGAATTCACGCGCGTTGTCCTTGCCCTGGCCGATCTTCTCGCCGTTGTAGCTGTACCAGGCGCCTGCCTTGTCGACGATCTTCGCCTGCACGCCGAGGTCGATGATCTCGCCCTGGCGCGAGATGCCCTCGCCGTACAGGATGTCGAAGATCGCTTCGCGGAACGGCGGCGATACCTTGTTCTTGACGACCTTCACGCGGGTTTCGTTGCCGATCACTTCGTCGTTCTTCTTGATCGAGCCGATCCGGCGGATGTCGAGACGCACCGACGCATAGAACTTCAGCGCGTTGCCGCCCGTCGTGGTTTCCGGGTTGCCGAACATCACGCCGATCTTCATACGAATCTGGTTGATGAAGATCACGAGGCAGTTCGTGCGCTTGATCGTGCCGGTCAGCTTGCGCAGCGCCTGCGACATCAGGCGGGCCTGCAGGCCCGGCAGCGAATCGCCCATCTCGCCTTCGATTTCGGCCTTCGGCACGAGCGCCGCGACCGAGTCGATGACGATCATGTCGATCGAGCCCGAGCGCACCAGCGCATCGGTGATTTCCAGCGCCTGCTCGCCGGTGTCCGGCTGCGAGATCAGCAGTTCCGGCACGTTCACGCCGAGCTTCGCCGCGTACTGGACGTCGAGTGCGTGCTCGGCGTCGATGAACGCGGCCGTGCCGCCGATCTTCTGCAGTTCGGCGATCACCTGCAGCGTGAGCGTGGTTTTACCGGACGATTCCGGACCGTAGATCTCGACCACCCGACCGCGCGGCAGGCCGCCGACGCCGAGCGCGATGTCGAGCCCCAGCGAACCCGTGGAGACGACCTGGATGTCCTCGGCCACCTCGCCGTCGCCCATCCGCATGATCGACCCCTTGCCGAACTGCTTTTCGATCTGCGCGAGTGCGGCCGCCAGCGCCTTGCTCTTCTCGGCGGTCATCCCGGAGCCCTTCTTGCTTTCTTCCATGAATCGTCCTTTGCTATGATGAGCAGCGTCTGTTAAAGGCGCGCCCGCTTTCAAGCGCCGCCCACGAATGCAGACACTGTATAAAAAAACAGTGTTTTATGCAAGCCCGCAATGCAGGGCGTTGTACACGAATAACTTCGGAGACAGCCGCGCCGGCGCGAACACCCTGCCGGCCATCGGTCAGCAACATGCGAATTCTCATCGCCGAAGACGACAGCATACTCGCGGACGGCCTCACCCGGTCACTCCGCCAATCGGGCTATGCGGTCGACCACGTGAAGAACGGCGTCGATGCCGATACGGCGCTGTCGATGCAGACATTCGACCTGCTGATCCTCGATCTCGGACTGCCGAAAATGTCCGGGCTCGACGTGCTCAAGCGCCTGCGCGCCCGCAATTCCAACCTCCCCGTGCTGATCCTGACCGCCGCCGACAGCGTCGACGAGCGCGTGAAGGGCCTCGATCTCGGCGCGGACGATTACATGGCCAAGCCGTTCGCACTCAACGAACTCGAAGCGCGCGTGCGCGCACTGACCCGGCGCGGCGCGGGCGGCGGCCCGACCGTCGTGCGGCACGGCTCGCTCGCGTTCGACCAGGTCGGCCGCATCGCGTACGCGAACGATCACGTGCTCGATCTGTCCGCGCGCGAACTCGGCCTGCTCGAGGTGCTGCTGCAGCGGATCGGCCGGCTCGTATCGAAGGAGCAGCTCGTCGACCATCTGTGCGAATGGGGCGAGGAAGTCAGCAACAACGCGATCGAAGTCTACGTGCACCGGCTGCGCAAGAAGATCGAACCGAGCGGCGTCCGGATCTCGACCGTGCGCGGCCTCGGCTATTGCCTCGAAAAGGTCGCGCCCGCCGCGCCGGCCGACACCACAGCGCCCCAGCCCGCGACGGCCGGCACGCCGCTGCGCTGAAGCCGGGCGTCGCCGCAATGGCCACGCCGGCCCATTCCCGCCACCCGACCGGCGCGCCGTCGTCGGCCGCCGACGATGCGCGCGACGCACGCTACGAGAACCCGTTCGCGCCGCCCGACGAAACCGATGCGCCCGAGGCGCCGCGCCCGCGCTCGCTGTTCGGCGAAATCCTCGACTGGATGCTCGCGCCGCTGCTGCTGCTGTGGCCGATGAGCATCGCCGTCACCTATCTCGTCGCGAAGACGATCGCGAACGGCCCGTTCGACCGCGCGCTCGAGACCAACGCATACGTGCTTGCGCGCCAGATCCACCCGGTGAACGGCGTCGCCGAGCTGACGCTGCCGGAGCAGACGCGCGACTTCCTGCGCGCGGACAACGTCGACAGCGTTTACTTCCAGGTGCTCGGCGCGCGCGGCGAGCTGGTCGCGGGCGAAGCCGGCATGCCGCTGCCGCGCGACGAGGACCGCCCGCCGCCGGGCGTCGTCGTGTTTCGCGACGACCTGCTGCGCGGCAACGACGTGCGCGTCGCGTATACGACGGTCGCGCTGCCGCAGGCGAACGGCACGCAGCCCGTGCTCGTGCAGGTCGGCGAGACGCTCGACAAGCGCAACGCGCTCGCGAACGACATCATCAAGGGCGTGATCCTGCCGCAGTTCGTGATCCTGCCGCTCGCGATCCTGCTCGTCTGGTTCGGGCTGTCGCGCGGGCTCGCGCCGCTCAATGCGCTGCAGGCGCACATCCGCGCGCGGCGGCCCGACGACCTGTCGCCCGTCGAGGCGCAGCGCGCGCCGCCCGAGATCGAGCCGCTCGTCACGTCGTTCAACGACCTGCTCGCGCGTCTCGAACAGAACATGGCGCTGCAAAAGCGCTTCATCGCCGACGCCGCGCACCAGATGAAGACGCCGCTCGCGGGCTTGCGCACGCAGGCCGAATTCGCGCTGCGCCACCCCGTCCCGCCCGACGTGCAGCGCTCGCTCGAGCAGATCGCGACGAGCTCCGAGCAGGCCGCGCGGCTCGTCACGCAACTGCTTGCGCTCGCGCGCGCCGAGAACCGCGCGAGCGGGCTCACGTTCGAGCCGGTCGAGATCGCCTCGCTCGCGCGGCGCGCGGTGCGCGACTGGGTGCAGGCCGCGCTCGCGAAGCGGATGGATCTCGGCTACGAAGGCCCGCCGGACGACGCGCCGCTCGATGTCGACGGCAACCCGGTGATGCTGCGCGAGATGCTCGGCAACCTGATCGACAACGCGATCCGCTACACGCCGGAAGGCGGCCGCATCACGGTGCGCGTGCGCGCCGATCGCGCGGCGCGGCTCGCGCATCTCGAAGTCGAGGACACGGGGCCCGGCATCCCGGCCGCGGAACGCGAGCGCGTCGTCGAGCGCTTCTACCGGATCCTCGGCCGCGAAGGCGACGGCAGCGGCCTCGGGCTCGCGATCGTGCGCGAGATCGCTACGCAGCACGGCGGCACGCTGACGCTCGACGATCACGTCTACCAGCAGGCGCCGCGCCTCGCCGGCACGCTCGTGCGCGTCAGCCTGCCGCTGGCGGAAACCGCTCCGGATTAACCCTGACGCGCACCGTGGCAACGCGCCGCGATCGCGCCGAAACCGGCGTTTTGCCGGACGTTCGCATCACGATCGTCACGCGAAGCACCCGATTCGGCACGGGTTAACGCGCAGTCGTTTTGTGCGCGCGAGTCAGTGCGCCGTAAGTTTCCGTGCCAATAATCGTCGACAGGCCCACCCAAGGCGGCCGCATATCTATATCAAGGGACTTGGAGACGATTCATGGCAACGTTAGGCGGGCAAATTTCGCACGCGCCGATGACGGGCGAAGAGAAAAAGGTGATCTTCGCGTCGTCGCTCGGGACCGTGTTCGAGTGGTACGACTTTTACCTGGCCGGCTCACTCGCGGCCTACATCAGCAAGAGCTTCTTCTCCGGCGTCAATCCGACCGCCGCGTTCATCTTCACGCTGCTCGGCTTCGCGGCCGGCTTCGCGGTGCGGCCGTTCGGCGCGATCGTGTTCGGCCGGCTCGGCGACATGGTCGGACGCAAGCACACGTTCCTCGTGACGATCGTGATCATGGGCCTCTCGACGTTCGTGGTCGGTTTCCTGCCCGGCTATGCGTCGATCGGCATCGCCGCGCCGGTGATCTTCATCGCGATGCGGCTCCTGCAGGGCCTCGCGCTCGGCGGCGAGTACGGCGGCGCGGCGACCTATGTCGCCGAGCATGCGCCGGCGAACCGGCGCGGCTTCTACACCGCGTGGATCCAGACGACCGCGACGCTCGGCCTGTTCCTGTCGCTGCTCGTGATCCTCGGCGTGCGCACGTTCATCGGCGAGGAAGCGTTCGGCAACTGGGGCTGGCGCGTGCCGTTCGTCGCATCGATCGCGCTGCTGGCGGTGTCGGTGTGGATCCGGCTGCAGCTGAACGAATCGCCGGTGTTCCTGCGCATCAAGGCGGAAGGCAAGACGTCGAAGGCGCCGCTGACCGAAGCGTTCGGCCAGTGGAAGAACCTGAAGATCGTGATCCTCGCGCTCGTCGGCCTGACCGCCGGCCAGGCCGTCGTGTGGTACACGGGCCAGTTCTACGCGCTGTTCTTCCTCACGCAGACGCTGAAGGTCGACGGCGCAAGCGCGAACATCCTGATCGCGATCGCGCTCCTGATCGGCACGCCGTTCTTCCTGTTCTTCGGGTCGCTGTCGGACAAGATCGGCCGCAAGCCGATCATCCTCGCGGGCTGCCTGATCGCGGCGCTGACCTACTTCCCGCTGTTCAAGGCGCTCACGCACTACGCGAACCCGCAGCTCGAGATCGCCACGCAGAAGGCACCGATCACCGTCGTCGCCGATCCGGCCACCTGCTCGTTCCAGTTCAACCCGGTGGGCACGTCGAAGTTCACGAACTCGTGCGACATCGCGAAGAGCGCGCTCGCGAAGGCCGGCCTGAACTACGAGAACGTCGCGGCACCGGCCGGCACGATGGCCGAAATCAAGGTCGGCGATACGGTGATCCCGGCGTACGACGGCAAGGCGGCCGACGCGAAGGCACAGGGCGCGGCGTTCGACAAGACGCTCGCGTCGACGCTGAAGGGGGCCGGCTACCCGGCGAAGGCCGATCCGGCGCAGCTCAACTGGCCGATGACGATCGTGATCCTGACGATCCTCGTGATCTACGTGACGATGGTCTACGGGCCGATCGCCGCGATGCTGGTCGAGATGTTCCCGACGCGGATTCGCTATACGTCGATGTCGCTGCCGTACCACATCGGCAACGGCTGGTTCGGCGGCTTCCTGCCGGCGACCGCATTCGCGATCGTCGCGGCGAAGGGCAACATCTATTCGGGGCTCTGGTATCCGATCGTGATCGCGCTGGCCACGTTCGTGATCGGCCTGCTGTTCGTCAAGGAGACGAAGGACTCGAACATCTACGCGCAGGATTGATGTCGAGGCATGGGCGGTTGCCGGGCGCGTTCCGGTGACCGGCAACCGCCCTGCGACGAGGCCGGTACGGATCATCGGCAACTTTTTTCGGGGAAGATGAAAAAAGGTGTTGACAGCCTGACGGCCTATCTCCATAATTCATTTCTTCGGCGAATTAGCTCAGTCGGTTAGAGCGACGGAATCATAATCCGCAGGTCCGGGGTTCGAGTCCCTGATTCGCCACCAGTTGTAAAAAAGCCGCTGTTCCGCAAGGAACAGCGGCTTTTTCATTTGGCTCATCCGATTCGCGATCCTCTCGCGCCGCCTCCCGCCGGCATGCGGCATTTCACGCGCCCCGGCACCGACGGCCCCCGCTTTGCGGACACAACGGCCGAAACCGCCGCGTCCCGGCTCGTTACGCCGCCACCGTCCCGCGCCGCTCCTCCGGCAACTGCCCGCGCACCTTCCCGCGCCAGTTCTCCCCGCCTTCCAGCGCCGGTGTCGACTCGAACACCTCCGCGATCCAGTCGGCGAACACACGCACCTTCTGCGACAAATGCCGGTTGTGCGGATAGACGATCGAAATCGGCTTCGGCTTCGGATTGCAGTCCGGCAGCACCTCGACCAGCGATCCGTCGAGCAGGTTCGGCAGCACCATGAACAGCGTCGGCTGGATCATCCCGAACCCTTCGAGCCCGCACGTCACGTAGGCATCCGAATCGTTGACCGTGACGCTCCCGCTCATCCGTACCTCGACCGGCTTGCCGTCGATCATGAACACCCACGGAATCGCACGCGCGCCGTGGCTCGAACGGAAATTCACCGCATGATGTTCCGCGAGATCGGCAATCTCGTGCGGCTCGCCGTGACGCGCGACGTAATCGGGCGACGCGCAGGTCACGCGCTTCAGCATCCCGATGCGCCGCGCAACCATCGACGAATCCTCGAGCGGCCCGACCCGGATCATGCAGTCGATGCCCTCCTCGACCGGATCCACGTAGCGGTCGGAAAGCCCCAGCTCGAGCGTGATGTCCGGATAACGCTGCCGGAAAATCGACAGCGACGGCAGCACGATGCGCCGCCCGAGCGAACTCGGCATGTGGACGCGCAGCACGCCGCTCGGCTTGCGGTTGCCGGTCTGGAAGCTCGCGTCGGCTTCCGCGATCTCCGCGATGATCTTCATGCAATGCTCGTAGTACGCGGCACCTTCCGGCGTCAACGACAGCCGGCGCGTCGTCCGGTGCATCAGGCGCACGCCGAGCAGCGCCTCGAGATTCTGGATGATGGTCGTCACCGACGCGCGCGGCATCGCGAGCGTGTCGGCCGCGCGCGTAAAGCTGTTCGCGTCGACCACACGGGTAAAAACTTCCATTGCCTGGATTCGGTCCATGCTGCCCCCCTTCGAATCGCCAACGGAACAGAATAGAGCGCGCGGCGGGCGCGACACAAGCCCCCGACCATTGTTCTCCAACCCTGAATAGTCTTGGAATTTCGCACTGGAAAATGATCGGTTTTCGTTCAGTTCCACACGACAACCGCTCCGGCCCCGATCGCGCGCCGCGCGTTACCGCACGAACCGCTCCCGATACGCCTGCGGCGACACGCCCAGCACACGCACGAAGCTGCGCCGCAACGTCTCCTCCGAACCGAATCCGCACCGCGCGGCGATCCGCTTGACGGGCCAAGTCGTTTCGCCGAGCAGGCGCTGCGCGGCCTCGACGCGGATCTGCTCGACCGCGCGCGCGGGCGTGCGGCCGGTTCCCGCACGATAGTGGCGCACGAAGCTGCGTTCGCTCATGCGCACGCGCTCGGCCAGCGCGGACACCGACAGGTCGGCCGTCAGGTGCTCGGCCATCCACGCATGCAGTTCGCCGAACCGGTCGTCGGTGCGCTGCATCGACAGCATCGCGCTGAACTGCGCCTGTCCGCCCGGACGCTTGAGGAACACGACGAGTTCGCGCGCGGCGTCGAGCGCGGTCGCGCGGCCGAGATCCTCCTCGACCAGCGCGAGCGCGAGATCGATGCCGGCCGTCACGCCGGCCGACGTCCACAGCGCGCCCTCGCGGATGAAGATCGGATCGGCTTCGACGCGCACGTTCGGGTAGCGCGCCGCGAATTCGTCGCAGCGCGCCCAGTGCGTAACCGCACGCCGTCCGTCGAGCAGGCCAGCCTCGGCGAGCAGGAACGCACCGGTGCAGACCGACGCAACGCGCCGCGCACGCTCCGCCTGCTGCCGCACCCAGCGCACCAGCCGGGCATCCTGCGATGCCGCGTGCACGCCCTTGCCGCCCGCGACGATCACCGTATCGGGACGGCGCGCGGCCGAGCGCAGCGACTCGGCCATCACGACGAGGCCCGACGACGTCTCGACGGGCCCGGCGTCGGCCGCGACGACACGCGGCGCATACGGCGCCGGCTGCCCGCGCTCAAGCGCGAGTTCGTTGACGGACGCGAACACCTGCAGCGGCCCCGACACGTCGAGCAATTGTGCACGGGGAAATGCAAGGACCAGGATCGAGCGCGGGGCGGCAGGCATGGCGATTGGCTGAAAACGTGGGCGATATGGCAATTTCGCCAAACACTACGCGCCTAGAATCGGTCTGTCCATCGTGTGCCGGCAACGGCGCGTTCCTCTTCCACCCGGAGTCTTCGCATGACCCTGCATATCGGCCTTCTCGTGTTTCCCGGCGCCCAGCAACTCGATCTCACCGGCCCGCACGACGTGCTCGCGTCGCTGCCCGACGCGGCCGTCCACCTGGTCTGGAAGTCGCGCGACACAGTCGCGTCGAGCAGCGGCCTCGCGCTCGCGCCGACCTGCACGTTCGACGACTGCCCGCCGCTCGACGTGATCTGCGTGCCGGGCGGCATCGGGATCAACGACCTGCTGCTCGACGCCGAAACGATCGCGTTCGTGCAGCAGCGCGCGGCTACCGCGCGCTACGTGACGTCGGTCTGCACGGGCGCGCTGCTGCTCGGCGTGGCCGGCCTGCTGCGCGGTCGGCGTGCGACGACGCACTGGGCGTTCCACACGCTGCTCGAACCGCTGGGTGCGGTGCCCGTGCGCGAGCGCGTCGTGCGCGACGGCAACCTGATCACCGGCGGCGGCGTGACGGCCGGTATCGACTTCGCGCTGACGATCGCCGCGGAACTGGCCGGCGATGAAGAGGCGCAGGCGATCCAGCTTCAGCTCGAATACGCGCCTGCGCCGCCGTTCAACGCCGGCTCGCCCGACACCGCGCCGGCATCGGTCGTGAAGCGCGTCACCGAACGTTCGGCGGCCAGCTTTGCGAAACGCAAGCAGACAATCGAGCAGGCGCTGCGCGCGATGTCGCGCTGAATGCGGATGCAGGAGAATTGACGGGAAGACGACGCGCATTCGCGCCGGAGAACATATCGATGAACATCATCCGCAGCGCGGCATTCACCGCGGACCGCCCGTGGGGCGCGCTCGACATCGCGAACCTGAACGGCATCACGGTCCGCCTGCACTGGACCGACCAGCCGTATCGATGGCATGTGAACGACGGCGACGAAGTGTTCGCGGTGCTCGACGGTCGCGTCGAGATGCGCTATCGCGTAGCAGGCATCGAGCACGCGACGGTGCTCGAAACCGGCGACGTCTTCCACGCGACGGTCGGCACCGAGCACGTCGCGCATCCGCTCGGCGAAGCGCGCATCCTCGTGATCGAGACGGAAGGCAGCGTCTGACGGCAGGCCGCCGTGCGCCGTGCCGCGCGGCGGGTTTTACCCCGAGATCGTCCCCGTGCCCTGCGACGGGATCAGTTTCGGTTGCGGCGTGCACTGGCACTGGCACAGGTCGTGTTCGAGCGCGACGACCTTGCCCATCACGGTCATCGTCCGCTCGCCGCCGTCCGACACGATCACACCTGTCGTCTTGCACGTGGCGCAGAACACGGGCGCGCCGAGATAGGCGAGTTCGCGTCCGTCGAACGACGAATTGGCGATCCCTTCGAGCACCACGCCGCCGTGGTCGGTCGTGTCGCCCTTCAGAATGAATTTGCGGCTCATGATGTCGGTTCTTCCCTCGGAAACGCCGCGCCGCGCGGCAGCGAGGCCGCGCACGGGCAATCGGAAACCGCCCGTCGATCGCGGGCGTCCCGCGAGCATATCACCGCTCGCGGCGGCCGCCGTCGCCCGCCCCGTCGAGTCGGCGCCAGACGCGCACCGGCAGACGGCGGTCAGATACACATCGGTGCGCTTCGACAGGAAGCAGTCGAGCCCTGCCGCGACCTGGCGATACGTCGCGCCGCCGCTCAGACGAACAGCGCGATGCACAGCGCGGCGCCGCACAGATACGTGCCGATCGCGCCGATGAAACGCACGGGATTCGGCCTGGCCATCGTCGGCCACGCGAGCAATCCGATCACGAGCAGGCAACGGCATGCAGTCGCCGCGACGATCAGCGACAGGATCGCGCGCGACGGATCGTGTGCGCCGAAATAGAGAAACAGCACCGCGAGAAACGGCGCGTATTCGGCCGTGTTGCCGTGCGCGCGCACGATCTTGTGCAACCCGTTCGTCGGATCGGGCGCACACCCGGATCCGGTGGTGCACCGGAAGCGCGTGACGGACACGACAAGTCCGAGCCCGAACAACAGCAGCCCGAGGATGGCCGTGCAAACGAGCGCGACGGGATGGATCGGCATGGGACTCCCGGCGAAAGCGAAAATGCGCCGCAGATCCGGCGATCCTACCCTCTGCCGGCGTGCACGGCTATCGCGGAAACCCGTAGCGTCGCCATGCGCCGGCCGCGATTTCGCGAACAGGATCCGGCCCGATTTGCCGCGATGCCGCACCGCACGAAACCGGTGCAGCGCCCCTGCCCGGCCACCCGGGCCTGCCCGCCGAAACCGTTGTCGCGCGGACGCTTAGGCACGGCACGCGCAAACGTTTCGCCGCGACGGCGTGCGCCATCGCATCGCAACGCCGGTCGCCGCGCGTCACAGGCACGCGCGTTGCATCGGCGCATCTCGGTAGTGAACCGCCCTTGGCAGCCCGCGGTTGAGGACTACACTAATCCTTAATGGGGTGCGGCCGGACAGCCTGTGCCCTCAGGGAGACGCCGCCATGAATCGGCCGCTTAATCGTATCCTGCCGCGCGTGACCGGTCTCGCATCGGTCTGGACGTGGGTCAAATGGTCTTTGCTGGCCGCGCTGCTGATCGCGCTCGCGATAATCGCGCGGCTCGTGCAGACCGAGATCGAAACGTCCCGGCTGCAGGCGCGCTACCTGTCCGAGCTCACCCGCGATGTCGGCTACACGGTCGAAACGGGCCCGAGCGATCACATCCGCTTCCCCGCCAACGGCCCCTACGACCAGCGCCTCGGCTACGCGATGATTCCGTCCTTCCAGGAGCGGCTGCTCGCGCGCGGTTTCGTCGTCGGCAAACAGGCGCGCGATTCGCAACGGATGCTGTCGCTCGGCGAGCGCGGGTTGTTCCTCCCTTACGAAGAAAAGGACCAGACAGGCCTGATGCTGTTCGATTCGACCGGCGCGCCGCTGTTCGCGACCGTGTTCCCGCAGCGCGTCTATGCCGACTTCGACACGGTGCCGCGCGTGGTCGTCGATTCGCTGCTGTTCATCGAGGATCGCTACCTGCTCGACGCGAACGAACCGAACCGCAACCCGGCGATCGACTGGGGGCGCTTCAGCCGCGCGCTCGCCGACCAGGCGCTGCACGTCGTCAACCGTCACCAGGCGCGCCCGGGCGGCAGCACGCTCGCGACCCAGATCGAGAAGTTCCGCCATTCGCCCGAAGGCCGCACCGCGACGCCGCCCGAGAAGCTGCGGCAGATCGCGTCGGCGTCGGTCCGCGCGTATCTGAACGGCCCGCAGACGATGCTCGCGCGCCGCACGATCGTCGTGCGCTACCTGAACTCGGTGCCGCTCGCCGCGCGGCCGCATATCGGCGAAATCACCGGCATCGGCGACGGTCTCGCCGCCTGGTACGGCCGCGACTTCAACGACGTGAACCGGATCCTGTCCGCGCCGACGACCGGCGACAACGTCGACGAACAGGGCAAGACGTTCCGCGAGGTGCTGTCGCTGATCATCGCGCAGCGCGCGCCGTCGTACTTCCTCAACCGCGGCTATCCGGCGCTGCAGCGGCTGACCGACAGCTACCTGCGGCTGCTGTCGAACGGCGGCGTGATCTCGCCTGCATTGCGCGATGCCGCGCTGTCCGCGCAGATCGAACGCAGCGCGCCGCCTGCCGCCGCGCAGGTGCAATCGTTCGTGTCGCGCAAGGCGGTGTCGTCCGCGCGCGCGTCGCTGCTGTCGGCACTCGGCATCAGCGACGTCTACCAGCTCGACCTGCTCGACCTGGAGGCGACCAGCACGCTCGACAACGGCGTGCAGCGCGCCGTCGCCGAGCGGCTCGCGAAGGCATCGACGCGCGACGGCGCGCAGGCCGCCGGCCTCTATGGCTACGAGATGCTCGCGCCGAAGGACGACCCGTCGCATCTCACGTACAGCTTCACGCTGTACGAACGCCGCAACGGCGCGAACATGCTGCGCGTACAGACCGACAGCGTGAACGAGCCGTTCGACGTGAATCGCGGCGGCCGCATCAACCTCGGCTCGACCGCGAAACTGCGCACGCTGATCACGTACCTGCAGATCGTTTCCGATCTGCACGCGCGCTATGCGAACCTGTCGAACGCGCAGCTTGCGCGCGTGAAACCCGACCCGGTCGACGCGCTGTCGCGCTGGGCGCTCGACTATCTGTCGCATACGCGCGACCGCTCGCTGCAGGCGATGCTCGACGCGGCCGTCGAACGCAAGTATTCGGCGAGCCCCGACGTGTTCTACACGGGCGGCGGCGCGCAGGTGTTCTCGAACTTCGAGAAGTCGGACAACGGCCGCATCCTGACGCTGCACACTGCGTTCGAGCATTCGGTCAACCTCGTGTTCGTGCGGCTGATGCGCGACATCGTCCACTACGAGACGCTGCAGGCGGCCGGCCCGTCGTCGTCGTGGCTCGGCGATCCCGAACAGCGCCGGCATTACCTGCAGCAGTTCGTCGACGGCGAAAGCCAGGTCTACGTGAAGCGCTACTACACGCGCTATGCGGGCAAGGCACCCGACGACGCACTCGCGCTGATGCTGAAGGACGTGCGCAAGTCGCCGCCGAAGATCGCGACGGTGCTGCGCAGCGTCGCGCCGAACGAATCGCTCGCGTGGTTCGATGCGCAGATGCGCGCGCAACTGAAGGGCACGCCGGCCGCGACGCTGTCCGACGACGATCTCGCCGCGCTCTACGCGAAATACGCGATCGACCGGTTCAACCTCAACGATCGCGGCTATATCGCGAGCGTGCACCCGCTCGCGCTGTGGACGCTCAACTACCTGCGCGCGCACCCGAGCGCGTCGCTCGGCGAGGTCCAGCGCGAGAGCCGCGATGCGCGTTTCTACACGTATTCGTGGCTGTACAAGACGCGCTACCACGCGACCCAGGACCGCCGCATCCGCCGCATGGTCGAGCTGCGCGCGTACGCGGAGATCACGAAGTCGTGGCGCGCGCTCGGCTACCCGTTCGCGGAAGTCACGCCGTCCTACGCGGCCGCGATCGGCGCATCGGGCGACCAGCCCGACGCGCTCGCGAAACTGATCGGCCTGATCGCGAACGGCGGCCAGAAAGCGCCGACCGAGACGATCACGCGGCTCGACTTCGCGAAGGGCACGCCGTACGAAACGCGCTTCGTGCGCGCGGCCGCGCAGCCGCAGCCGATGCTGTCGCCGGAAATCGTCAACGTGGCGCACACGCTGCTGCGCGACGTCGTGCTCAGCGGCACCGCGCGCCGCCTCGCGGGCGGCTTCACGCTGCCCGACGGCAAGACGCTCGAGGTATACGGCAAGACGGGGACGGGCGACCAGCGCTTCAACATCTATGCGCGCGGCGCGCGGCTGATCGAGTCGCGCAAGGTAAACCGCAGCGGCACGTTCGTGTTCGTGATCGGCGACCGGTTCTTCGGGGTCCTGACGGCAACCGCGCACGAACCGTACGCGGCGCGCTACGACTTCACGAGCGCGATGGCCGTGCAGTTGCTGAAGTCGATGGCGCCGGCGCTCGCGCCGCTGATCGAACGCCCGGCCGCCACCGGCACGCACGCCGCGGACCCCGCGCCGCAGGCGGAAATGCCCGCGCCGGGCACCGCGTCGGCGCAACCTTCCTGACCGCGGCACATACGTTCACGCGACGGCACGCCGCTCAGTGCGAGCGGCCGTCATAGTGCGTGACGGGCAGCGCGTCGAGGTCGATATCCTCGAGGCAGCGCACGTTGATCGCGGCCATCGCGGTGCCGTTCGGATGAACGCCCTCGGCGAACGGATGCATCCCGCAGCGCTTGCAGAAGCGATGCCTGATCGCGTGCTTGTTGAACAGGTAGGTCGCGAGATTCTCGTCGGGCGTGAGGAGCTTCATGTGGTCGCGCGGAACGAACCACATCAGCGCGCCCTTGCGCTGGCAGATCGAGCAGTTGCACGCCATCACGCCCTGCAAGTCGCCTTCCACTTCGAACTTCACGTCTCCACAGTGACAGCTTCCGCGATAAAGCATGGTCGTCTCCCGGTGTGGCCCGTGCGCGTCGACGGCGCCCGGACGGACGCCGTTGGCCAGGCCGATTCAAGCGGGTACGGTAGCGCGCGCATGCGCCGCGCGCAATGTCCGGCGGCGCCCGTCCCGAACCTCCCCAATCAAGGAAAACCGTCATGCTCGAACTGCGCCCCGGCTGCGAATGCTGCGACAAGGACCTGCCGCCCGATTCGGCGGATGCGCGCATCTGCACCTTCGAGTGCACGCGGGCGGCGAGCCGTTCTGCGCGACCTGCGCCGACGACGTGCTGAAAGGTCGCTGCCCGAACTGCGGCGGCGACCTGGTCGTGCGCCCGCGGCGTCCGGCAAGCCTGCTCGCGAAGTATCCTGCGTCGACGCAGCGCATCCACAAGCCGGGCGGTTGCGCGAACGCCTGACGACGCCGCACCGCCGGCCCCCGCCCGTCACGACATCTCGATCCGCGCGCGCGTCACCGCGAGCAGCGCCGCCATCGCGCGGCGTGCGCCGTCCTCATCGCGCACGCGGATCGCGTCGCTGACGGTCGTGTGCTCGGCGAGCGACGCGTTGTACACGTCCGCGCGGCGCGCATTCAGATGCAGTTGCGCCTCGAGCGTGCGGTCGATCAGCGCGCCGAGTGGCACCAGCAGTTCGTTGCCGCCGGCCGCGAGCACGCTCAGGTGAAAGCGCAGGTCGGCGCGCACCCATTCGTCGACGTTGCGCGCGGCAGCCATCGCGCGCGCCGCGTCCTCGATCGCATCGAACGCTTCCGGCGTATGCGCGCGCGCGGCAAGCGCGGCCGCGTACGGCTCGATCATCTCGCGCATCTCCTGCAGCTTCAGCGCGAACGCGAGCGGCGGCGCAACGCGCGCGTACCAGTCGAGCAGGTCGGCGTCGAGCAGGTTCCATGCGTGGCGCGGCCGCACGCGCGTGCCGACCTTCGGCCGCGATTCGACCAGCCCCTTCGACGTCAGCGTGCGCAGCGCCTCGCGCATCACCGTGCGGCTCACGCCGTACAGCTCCATCAGGTCGGGCTCCCTCGGCAGCAGCGATTCGGGCGGATAGTCGCCGCGCAGGATCGCCGTCGCCAGCCGGAAGGCCGTCTGTCCATGCAGGTCGTGTTGAATGATCGTTCTCCGTTGGGCCCGCGTGCCGGCTGCCCACTATCTGCACAATAGTGCTATTAATACTATTTTTTATCCGACTACGCTAGGATAATCGCGAAAGCACGCGACCGCGCGCCGCGCCCGTGCGCCCGCGCCGGCCAACCATGGAGACTCGTATCGTGAAAATCACCCGCCTCGAAACTTTCGTCGTCCCGCCGCGCTGGCTGTTCCTCAAGATCGAAACCGACGAGGGCATCGTCGGCTGGGGCGAGCCGATCGTCGAAGGCCGCGCGCATACGGTCGAGGCCGCGGTGCAGGAACTGGCCGACTACCTCGTCGGCCGCGACCCGCTGCTGATCGAGGATCACTGGCAGGTGATGTACCGCGCGGGCTTCTACCGTGGCGGCCCGATCATGATGAGCGCGATCGCGGGCGTCGACCAGGCGCTTTGGGACATCAAGGGCAAGCATCACGGCGTGCCGGTGCACGCGCTGCTCGGCGGCCAGGTGCGCGATCGCATCAAGGTGTATTCGTGGATCGGCGGCGACCGGCCGAGCGACGTCGCGAACAATGCGCGCGCGGTCGTCGAGCGCGGCTTCAAGGCCGTGAAGATGAATGGTTCCGAGGAGCTGCAGATCGTCGACACCTACGACAAGGTCGAGCAGGTGATCGCGAACGTCGCGGCCGTGCGCGACGCGGTCGGCCCGCACGTCGGGATCGGCGTCGACTTCCACGGCCGCGTGCACAAGCCGATGGCGAAGGTGCTCGCGAAGGAGCTCGACCCGTACAAGCTGATGTTCATCGAGGAACCCGTGCTGTCGGAGAACGCCGAGGCGCTGCGCGACATCGTCAACCAGACCAACACGCCGATCGCGCTCGGCGAACGGCTGTACTCGCGCTGGGACTTCAAGCACATCCTCGCGGGCGGCTACGTGGACATCATCCAGCCCGACGCGTCGCACGCGGGCGGCATCACCGAGTGCCGCAAGATCGCGACGCTCGCGGAGAGCTACGACGTCGCGCTCGCACTGCACTGCCCGCTCGGCCCGATCGCGCTCGCCGCATGTCTGCAGCTCGATGCGGTCAGCTACAACGCATTCATCCAGGAACAAAGCCTCGGCATCCACTACAACCAGGGCAACGACCTGCTCGACTACCTGCGCAACCCCGAGGTGTTCCGCTACGAGGACGGCTTCGTCGCGATCCCGCAGGGCCCGGGGCTCGGCATCGACGTCAACGAGGAGAAGGTGCGCGAGATGGCGAAAACGGGCCACCGCTGGCGCAACCCGGTGTGGCGCCACGCGGACGGCAGCGTCGCCGAGTGGTGAGCACGCTGCGTATCGCGCGCGGCTGCGGCCCGCGCGATACGCATCGACTTCGAAACGGCCGCCCGACAGGCGGTCGTTTTTACGTGAGCGGCGCGACGCGCGGCACGTGCCGCGCACGCGCCCGCGAGCTTGCGTCGCGCCATGCGGAACCCGCCGTCAACCGAGCGCCGCGAACCCCGGCACGCTGAACGACAGCACGGCGGCCGCGACGAACACGCCGATCATCGTCATCCCTTCGAGATGCAGGATGTTGCGGAACGTGTGCGCATCCTCGGTCGACGCGGTGCGGCGCAGCCGCGGCAGCGCCGAGAAGCGGTTCAGGCCGCCGAGCACGAGCGCGAGCGCGACGAGCAGCAGCTTCAGCAGCAACACGCGCCCCCACGTGCTGCCGTCGAGCGGCGCGAGCGAGCCGCCGAGCCCGCGCAGCGCATTGAGCACGCCCGTCCCGAGCAAGAATACGACGGCGATGATCGACGTACGCGACAGTTGCTGGCCGATGCGGATCAGCGCGCCGCGTGCAACCGAAGAACCGAGCGCCGGCAGCACCGCGAGCCCGCCCGCGAGCACGAGGCCGCCCCATACGGCCGTCGCGAGCAGGTGCAGCGTCTGCACGCCGACCGCCGCGGACAGCGCGCCCGTATCGGCCGCATGGCCGAGCGATGCCTTGCCGGCCGCGACCACGATCACCGCGAGCCACAGCACCGCGTGCGCGCCCGGGCCCTCCGGCTTCGCCAGCGCGACGATCGCGAGCACCACCGCGCCGGCGAACGCGACGCTCCACGCGAAGCCCGCGTGCGTCTGCATCAGCACGACGGGAATCGCGGCGAACGCGCCGCCGAGCCCCGCGCCGCTCATCGTCGCGGCCTCGTAGACCAGCCAGCCGAGATCCGCGAGCACGAGCGCCAGCGCCGCCGCGACCAGGGAATGTTGTGCGCGCAACCACGCGGGATGCGAAGGCGAGACGACCGGCCGCGCGCCGTCCTTGCCGAGCCACGCCTTGAGCAGCGCCGAGCCGACCGCCATCGCGAACGCGGCGTCCATCAGCGCCGCGAGCGCGACCTGCCCGATCCACAAGCTGTCGAACTTCATTGCGCGCACCCTCCCGCAAACGGCCGGCCGGCGGCGCGGCGGCAACGGGACAGACAACGGGAACGAGGCAACGGCACGGTAGAAAACGTCATCGATGAATCCGGAAACGGGAGAAATGACTGGACCTGCGGCGGAGGCGGCGCCGCGCGAGTCGCGAGTGTACGGTCTTCGATGGCGAAAGCGCACGCCGGTTCACTTCGCCGCTGTGCAATACGCGTCAAATTGTCGCAAGTCGTAAACAGACAGGAACCGCTGTCCTTTTGCCAAATAGCCGTCATTACCCATCGATGATAGAATGCCGCGTCGCAGCAGCCCGGCTGTCCTGCCGTCCATGCGCCGAGCCGATCGTAGCCCGGACAAGGTCCCCGACGAATAATCATGGAGTCTCGTGTGTCTTCAAGACGCCTCTTCCGTCCGCTGCTCGCCGTTCTGTTGATCGGCGGAGCGGGCCTTATGAGCGCTGCCCAAGCGCAGACCAAGCCCACGGAGCAAGCGCACGCCCAGCAGGCGCCGCTCAAGGCACCCGATACGATGGCCGAGCGCGTGCGCGGCTGTACCGCATGCCACGGCGTCCACGGCCAGGGCACGGACAACGACTACTTCCCGCGTCTTGCCGGCAAGCCGGCCGAGTACCTGTACAACCAGCTCGTCAACTTCCGTGATGGCCGGCGCAAGTACCCGCCGATGAACTACCTGCTGACGTACCTGAACGACGACTACCTGCGCGAAATCGCCGAGCACTTCTCGGCCGAACGCCCGCCGTACCCGGCGCCGGCGAAGCCGACGCTGCCGGCCGCAACGCTCGCGCGCGGCAAGCAGCTCGTCACGCAAGGCGACCCGTCCCGCAAGCTGCCGGCCTGCGTGGCCTGCCACGGCGCAGGGCTGACCGGCATGCAGCCGGCGATCCCCGGCCTCGTCGGCCTGCACGCCGATTACCTGAGCGCACAGCTCGGCGCATGGCGCTCGGGCAACCGCCACGCAAAGGCACCGGACTGCATGCACGACATCGCAGCGAAGCTTTCCGACGAAGACGTGACGGCCGTGACCGCATGGCTCGCCGCGCAACCGGCGCCCGCCAACCCCGTGCCGGCCCCGGCGCGCTCGATGAAGACTCCGCTCGCCTGCGGCAGCGAACCGCAATAAGGCAAGGGAGACAGACACAATGAAACGCAAGTCCCTGTTTGCACTCTCGGCTGTCGCGATCGTCGCGGCTGCCGCCCTCGTGCCGGTCCTGTGGCCGGGCAACGACACGCTGCACGGCGCTGCCGCCGTCGCGGCCACGCCGGCCGACCAGGCTGCGCTGATCAAGAAAGGCGAATACCTCGCGCGCGTCGGCGACTGTATCGCGTGCCACACCGTGCGCGGCGGCAAGTCGTTCGCGGGCGGCCTGCCGATGGCGACGCCGTTCGGCACGATGTACACGCCGAACATCACGCCGGACGACAAGGACGGCATCGGCAAGTGGACCTCGGACGACTTCTACCGCGCGATGCACACGGGTCGCTCGAAGGACGGCAGCCTGCTCTACCCGGGCTTCCCGTTCGCGAGCTACACGAAGGTCACGCGCGCGGATTCGGACGCGATCTTCGCGTACCTGCGCTCGGTCGCGCCGGTGTCGGTGCCGAGCCGTCCGCACGAACTGAAGTTCCCGTTCAACAACCGCAACCTGCTGATCGGCTGGCGCACGCTGTTCTTCAAGGAAGGCGAGTACAAGCCGGATCCGACGAAGTCGGTCGAATGGAACCGCGGCGCCTACCTCGTCGAAGGCCTCGGCCACTGCTCGATGTGCCACACGTCGATCAACATGATGGGCGGCCCGGTGAGCTCGTCGGCGTTCGCAGGCGGCCTGATCCCGCTGCAGAACTGGTATGCGCCGTCGCTGACGAACGACAAGGAACTCGGCCTCGGCGACTGGCACGTGCAGGAGCTGTCCGACCTGCTGCAGGCCGGCGTGTCGCAGAAGGGTGCGGTGTTCGGCCCGATGGCGGACGTGGTCCACAACAGCCTGCAGTACATGACCGACGAAGATACGCGCGCGATGTCGACGTACCTGAAGTCGATCCCGCAGAAGGCTGAAGCGCCGAAGAACATGCAGTACGAGCCGTCGAAGCAGTTCGGCAATGCGCTGTTCGACCAGGGCAAGAAGATCTACGCCGACAACTGCGCGACCTGCCACGCCGAAACCGGCGCGGGCAAGCCGCCGGCATATCCGCCGCTCGCGGGCAACCACTCGATCATGATGGAATCGGCGGTCAACCCGATCCGCATGGTGCTGAACGGTGGCTATCCGCCGAGCACGTTCAAGAATCCGCGTCCGTACGGCATGCCGCCGTTCGCGCAGTCGCTGTCGAACCAGGAAGTCGCAGCCGTTGTAACGTATATCCGGATGTCGTGGGGCAACAACGGTACGCCGATCTCGCCGCAACAGGTGAGCGACCTGCGTTCCGCGCCCCTTTGCTTTTTGCGACGCCAGTCCCCGCGCGGGCCGCGCGAGGTGTCGCCGATCATAAAACTCAAGAGTGGTATCTATGTCTTTCGAATCTCTCGGCCTGGCCGAACCGCTTGTCAAGGCGGTCAACGAGCTCGGCTACACGTCGCCGACTCCGATCCAGCAGCAGGCGATCCCCGCCGTGCTCGGCGGCGGCGACCTGCTCGCCGGCGCACAAACAGGCACCGGCAAGACCGCCGGCTTCACGCTGCCGATCCTGCAGCGCCTGCACACGTTCTACGCCGAGCATCGCGGCGCGAAGCGCGCGGTGCGCGCGCTGATCCTCACGCCGACGCGCGAACTCGCCGCGCAGGTCGAGGAAAGCGTCCGTGCCTACAGCAAGTACCTGAAGCTGCGCTCGACCGTGATGTTCGGCGGCGTCAGCATCAATCCGCAGATCGATGCGCTCAAGCGCGGCGTCGACATCGTCGTCGCGACGCCGGGGCGCCTGCTCGACCACATGCAGCAGAAGACGATCGACCTGTCGAATCTCGACATCCTCGTGCTCGACGAAGCCGACCGGATGCTCGACATGGGCTTCATCCACGACATCAAGCGCGTGCTCGCGAAGCTGCCGCCGCAGCGCCAGAACCTGCTGTTCTCGGCGACCTTCTCCGACGAGATCAAGGCGCTCGCCGACAGCCTGCTCGACTCGCCCGCGCTGATCGAGGTCGCGCGCCGCAACACGACCGCCGAGAGCGTCGCGCAGAAGATCCACCCGGTCGACCGCGACCGCAAGCGCGAGCTGCTCACGCATCTGATCCGCGAACACAACTGGTTCCAGGTGCTCGTGTTCACGCGCACCAAGCACGGCGCGAACAGGCTCGCCGAACAGTTGACGAAGGACGGCATCAGCGCGATGGCGATCCATGGCAACAAGAGCCAGTCGGCCCGCACGCGCGCGCTTGCCGAGTTCAAGAACAGCACGCTGCAGGTGCTCGTCGCGACCGATATCGCCGCGCGCGGGATCGACATCGACCAGTTGCCGCACGTCGTCAACTTCGACCTGCCGAACGTGCCGGAGGATTACGTGCACCGGATCGGCCGCACGGGCCGCGCGGGCGCGACCGGTGAAGCCGTGTCGCTCGTGTGCGTCGACGAGAAGCAACTGCTGCGCGACATCGAGCGGCTGATCAAGCGCGAGATTCCGCAGGAAGTGATCGCGGGCTTCGAACCCGATCCGAACGCGAAGCCGGAGCCGATCCAGCAGCGCCGCGGGCAGCAGCAACCTCGCGGCGGTGGCGGCGGCGGCGGCGGCAATCGCCAGCCGCGCGCAGGCGGCTCAGGCCAGCCGGCCGCGAAGCGCGACGGCAACGCGCAACCGAAGGCATCGCAGCAGAAGGCCGCGAAGCCGCGCACGCAAGGCGGCGCCGGCGGCAGCGGCGGACGCCCGGCGGGCGGCGGCAACAGCGCGCGCCCCGCGAG